>NZ_JAAHIE010001199.1:0-1454 GCF_010671945.1 Moorena sp. SIO4E2 | reverse complement strand
TAATCGCGAATTAAATGAGTAGAGAACTGGACTACATGTACCCTGGCATAATAGAGAGGTAGATGTTCATACCCTTTGATCATGACCAGAGCCGAACAGGAAGAACTGGAAGCTTGTTTAAAACGAGCCAGTGAGATCCTTTATAACAATACTGACACGGATAGTTTGGAAAACCTAGCAGATATCGAAATGGCAGTTAGAGAGCAGGTTCTAGAACATGTCAGTCCCAAAATTGCCCTTTTTTTATCACCAAAAAGACCCAAACCCGACGAGGAAAAACCCGAACCCTAAAAAGCTGCTTGGGAAAACTGAAGATTACGAAAAAACAAGCAGATGCTTTAGGGATAGAAGCCTATACACGCCATAGTCCTCTGCTGGAAAAATGCTGTCTCCTCTTAAGTGCCAATGAATCTTATCAAAATGCAGAGAGTGACTTGTATCTGTTAACTGGGCTAAAAGTCGGTCACTCCACTCATCATCGCAAAGTGAACCAAATTGACCTACCACTTCCTGATCTAAAACTTGAGTTATCCGAGATAAGTGTTGATGGGGGAAAAATTCGTCTGAGGACAAAAGCTTTAGGAGAACCGAGTTTTTGGCAAGAATACAAAACAGCCCGTTTACAAGCGATGCAGCGCGGTCTTGGGGGTTCCCCCCATGAGCGACTGCATCAAGACAGGGATTTATTACGGAGCCTTCTTTCAAGATAACCTATCTTTAACGGATTGGATAAATAGTCAAAGATTAACCTCGCCCTTGTACTGCTTAGGAGATGGACATGATGGAATCTGGAACATATTTGCTGAAATTGGAGAGACTAAGGATAGGATTGAAATCTTGGACTGGTATCACCTAACCGAAAACCTGCATAAAATAGAAACGAAAAAATCCATCAAAGAACAGTTAGAGGCTTACTTGTGGATGGGACAGGTATCCGAGGCTCGGAAGTTGTTGAAGTCGGTTCAGCCCGTGGGAGGAACGAACTTTCTTAACTATCTTAACAAGCACCGTCAAAGGTTAATCAATTATCAATGGTTTCAACGGGAACAAATTTGTTCAATTGGCAGCGGAGCTGTGGAATCAGCCGTCAAACAAATAAGCCACCGTGTTAAACTAACTGGAGCCCAGTGGCTAAGAGAAAATGTGGCTAATATCTTACAACTTCGTTGTGCTTATTTAAACGGTCAGCTAGCTATTTAAGCACTTAAAAATCCTTGGGAGTCCAATTCGCGAGTTATAATCGCGAATATATTTTGATGGAGATTTAGATCAATGGGCAGAAGAGTTTCCAGTAAGTCACCACAAGATAAACTAGAGAGAATAACTCGTTTACAGACGGCAATTGCTAGTCTCGAAACCTACAAAAATTTCTTCGAGGGTCAAGGAGAACTCGCCCCGTCAGGTGTCTGGGTAGCGCGTTATCAAGTTCGACAGCCCCAAAAAGCCTACTGGTA
>NZ_JAAHIE010001198.1:0-1456 GCF_010671945.1 Moorena sp. SIO4E2 | reverse complement strand
GGTTAAAGATCCACGGGTGTGTTGTTGGGAAATCTGTGAAATTAATCCCCTGCTCGATACCCTCAACACCATGGTGGAAAACTCCCTGGGCATTTTTGAAACCGTAGTGGATGCCATTGCCAATCGCGTAGAAGTAACACCGAAAGCATAAGACTATTGTTCAACGATGATTAAATTTTGTATTCCTCTTTTATTCAAAAGCTGATAGCTGATAGCACCTCAAGTAGCGTGCGCGTAGCGCTAATCGCTGATAGCTGATAGCTGATAGCTGATAGCTGATAGCTTACCTAATCACTATCCACCAAAACAGTAACGGCTGCAACAGCAATCAGCATCTCATCATTTTTATCATTAAGTTCTGGAATCGCCCTGCCTTGAACCACCATTCCACCGGACTCAAGGGATAGAGTTTTCTGACCGAAAGGGAGTACAGCCAGTACTTCATTTTCCCGGACTTGCTCTGGGTAAGGCACGGCGACTTGAACTTCAACTATCATTTGATTGGGATGCTCTAAACCAGCTACTTCCCAAACACCAGGTAAGGCATTGTGAGCAATAGCGTTCCGTACAGCTCGTGCTGCTGCTACGGTTGGGTCTTGACCGTGTTGGTCTACTCCCATTCCCATTTCAATAATTAAGCGTTTACGAACCATGGCGAGTATATTCGCGATTATATTCAATGCGTAACCTTTGAATTGGGTCATCCTCTGATTCTGGGACAGTATCACGACCGATTTCTTGTAAGCCCAATTCCTGAAAGTAAGCTAGTTCTGTATCGGACAACGGCCAAGGAGGACCATCCGGTTCAGTGTCGGTATCGCGAAACCGAGTGATAAGTAACAGGGTTCCTCCTGGGGCGAGTAAGAATGCGATCGCATTCATAACAGTTGACCGAACCTTGAGGGGTAAGGCTTGGATATTACGACATTCAAACACAAAATCAAATTTCTGATACCATGCTGGATCTAATGCAAATAAATCCGCAACTTGGTACTTGACCTGGGAATCGGGAAATCGTTTTTGGCACCATGCGATCGCAGTCGGGGAAATATCAAAGGCAGTCACTTGGAAACCCTGCTGCGCCAACGCTTCAGCATCATCCCCTAACCCACAACCAACCACTAGGGCAGAGCGACCCGACCCTTGGGGTGTATTACGCGCTAACCAATCCTGTAGATAAGGATGGGTTGTTAAACGCGCCCAAGGTATTTGCCCTGAATCCCCATTAGCTTCGGCATATAAAACCTCAAACCATTGAGATGGATTATCTTGACGAATTGATTCCGATGCCAAGAGTTTGACCTTTTGCTGTAGTGTTTCGGGTTGTTGCTCGAACATAGGTCTGGGGTTGGTAATGCTTCCTAATTTTAACTGTTCAAACCTAAATCCCTGTCTTGTGAGGGATATCAGCTTTGCAGTACCACATTACAAACTAAGCCATTTGGCTGATTTTTGC
>NZ_JAAHIE010001197.1:0-1459 GCF_010671945.1 Moorena sp. SIO4E2 | reverse complement strand
TAGGAAGCAATAATTTTACTAAACTAGTTGTAATTTCAAATTTTTCCTTGATTGCATTTAACTCAGCATTCTTGGGATTTTCTTTAAGGGCTCTATTAATTAATTTTTCTAAACTATTCCTAGTATTAAAATCTTGTACTAGGTTGTAAACAATTTCAGTCAAATTGCCACCACTAGCCACCTGTGCCAGATTTTGACTGAATTGATGTCGTAGCATCATTGCTAATTTCATTTCACTAGGGAAAGCACTACACAGTGCTGACTCTATCTGCGCGAGTAGATAACCAGGGGGATTTCCAGCATTCATTGATGGTTACTTCAATACCTGTGAAAAATAGAACTTGATATTCTGACTCTAATTAAGTATCTACACTCTGATTATACCGAGTTCCGTCGTAAGGATTCAGCAGTCAGCCGTGGCACAGGCTTCGACCCTGGGAGTTAACTCAGATTAAACAAATGCTTACCTGTTGTATTCAAAAGCACCTCAAGTAGCGATGCAGCGCGTAGCGCATCAGCTGAATGCTGATAGCTGAATGCTGATAGCTGAATGCTGATAGCTTACAGACAACCATTCACCACATTGCTTCACCTTTAAGTAAATCTGTCAATAACCCTTGCTTCTCTAACCGCTCACAAATAGCACTGAAAGGACTGCCAGCGTTATAACTAGGATTCCAGCTTGGGTCACCACTATGATGCAGGGCTACTAAATTCCAGTTAATATCAAAACATGGAGAACCAGAGGAACCGGGTTCGGTATTGGTTTTATACTTAACCGTTGTACCATTCTCGTTAATAGTAATAATAGCCTCGGTGTCAAAGGCCAATTTTAAGGGTTCGGCCTGGGGATGCTGCACAATAAACAGTGGAGTATTGGGCACAAACTGATAATATGGCTGTTGGGGTAACTCAATCCACTGGCGCTTTGGAGAATTGGGATCGGGATTTTTCCCAATCGGTTCTTCCCCAGGAACTCCATCTACTCTCAGCAAGGCATAATCCAATTGCTCAGGGGTTGGTAATGGATTGTTGGTATAAGGACTTTGATCAATTAGCCAGTCATCCTCTACTAAGCGATACTCCTTACCAGGATTGATAACTTTACCATCCCCTAACTGCTTGTAGTCAAAACGCAGGATAACATTACTAGACGTTGCTTGTTTTAAAATTACCGATTCCACCACATGGTAATTAGTAATAACCACATTGGGCGCAATCAGAAAACCTGTCCCAAATTCCCGACTATTATCGTTATTCGTAACTTCGACACGACAGACTTGCCCTTCAATTTGACCTAACTTTTCCCGCCACCGATTTACGTCTAAAAAAGAATTGGGTTTCTTAATCAGTCTTTCTAATCGACCTTTTGCTAATAGCGGTTGCGGCATAGCAATCGCAAGTTTTAACTCCTGGGCAAAGGCGAATAACGCTGGGTTACCTGGATTCGATTCACGGG
>NZ_JAAHIE010001196.1:0-1466 GCF_010671945.1 Moorena sp. SIO4E2 | reverse complement strand
TACCAATTCTGCCAAACATTGTCCCCAACCTTTAATGAAATCATTTTGTTTTGCCTCTACAATCAAAATCAGTGGATACTCTATCCATGAGCGACTGGCGTCGTTTCCACGGGGCTTATAAGGTGCGGACACAGGTGACGCACATAGAAAAAACCACTCGCTATTGCATCAATACAATCAAAATCAATTTTCATAAAAATTGCTTTTTTAAATCGCTACAAGCTTTTCTTAGTAAGCTTAAGAGCGATTATATTATACTAATTTATCATAGCCACACCCTAGAAAGCTAAAAAAACAAATTAAATCATGTCTGAAATCCATAATTTTGTCTCTCGAACGTCCCGTTTTATGGCAGGTATCCGAGCCATAGAAACAGCAAGACCCGATCGGCTGTTTGCAGATCCTTTTGCAGCTGAATTAGCAGGTGCCGAGGTGCTTGCGCTTCTCGAACCTTGGAAAAAGGAGTATCTCGAAAAAAATCACTCTATTGTTACGGTTCGGACTCGCTTCTTTGACGATTTTCTAAGGTCTTCCATTTCCCAATCGCGCCAGGTTGTCCTCCTGGGATCTGGCCTGGATACGCGAGCCTTTCGTCTGCCTTGGCCCTCTGAAACCCACTTCTACGAGATTGATCGACCAGAAGTTCTAGCGCTCAAAGACTCTATACTCCAGAAGACTCCAGCTCAGTGCCAGCGACACGAGATTGCTGCAGATCTTAGCCAATCTTGGTCTCATTTACTGCTCGATGGAGGATACCAAGTGAATCGTCCTTCCGTCTGGATACTGGAAGGACTTTTGTATTACCTGAATCAGGCTGAGGCGAAGCAATTGCTGAAAACTATTTCAGACTTGAGTACCACCGGAAGCTGCTTGGGAGCCGATTTGGTCAATGTGAAGATGTTGCAAAAGCCGACTGAGTTGGTGAAACATTGGCGCTTTGGATGTGATGAACCGGAAAAGCTATTTGCGGCTTTCGGATGGAAGGCATCAGTGGTTCAGCCTGGAGAAAAAGGCGCAGATTTTGGCCGTTATCGATGCCAACCTCCCCGTGACGTTCCCGGTGTTTCCCGTAATTTTTTCGTGACGGCTAGGAAAGAGAGTCATTGATAACAACAACCGGTCTTAACTTGAATGGCACTGACTTAAGGCTTGTTGTTCTCGAGTAAGGATTCAGGTGTCAGAAATGGGGCAGGTTTAATTGCAAATAACGGAAGATGTTGGGATGGCTCATAGGAACAAACCCGCTCCTACTTCGTGTACCTGATGTTGATTAAACTAAGCCAGTGAGTCACCCCACTGACTCGTCTCCAAAACCGGACGTGGGTAGTGGTAAAGATGTAGTGTTTTGGCGAAGGTCTGGTCAATATTTCGGGTGTTAAAATCACTATTTGTGTACCACTACCTAGGCTTACATCCTAAGTACCTGGACAAAAATAAATCTGACTGTATTAACTTGTTTAAATTTG
>NZ_JAAHIE010001195.1:0-1467 GCF_010671945.1 Moorena sp. SIO4E2 | reverse complement strand
CTGGAGCTTCCTCAAACGAGCCCATCAAGTCTCCATCAAGGCAGCAGCATTAATGTATTTAGTGTTATTCATGACTGTATTTGTTGACCTAATTACAGCCGTTGCCGTTGGGGTGTTCATTGCCAACTTGTTGACTGTCAAAAACCTCAGTCAGCTACAAATTAATCAAATCAAGGAAATTACTGCTCCTGATGATGGTGAAAATAGTTTGAGCTATGAAGAAAAACAGCTTCTGAAACAGGCTCGTGGTCGAATTTTCCTATTCCGTCTCGGCGGACCAATGAGCTTTGGTGCAGCTAAGGCTATCTCTCAGCGAATGGGGATTGTGGAAAAGTATGATGTCCTAGTCTTAGATCTCAGCGATGTCACCTTGTTGGGGGTGACGGCTTCTCTAGCGATAGAGAATATGGTTAAGGAGGCTCGTGGGAAACGTCGTGATGTGTTTATTGTAGGTGCGACTGGTAGGGTTAAGCAAAGGCTGGAAAAGTTGAAAATCCTGGAACTATTACCAGAAAGAAACCGAGTTAGCGATCGCATCGAGGCATTAGAGCAAGCAACTGCCTTGATTACGGGAGAGCAATCACATATCAATAGTGCTTTAGCCCAGGAAAATCCCATAGAGGTCAATAGCGCTGCCGCTAATTTAGACCAAACTAAACAATAAGTTGGTTTGGTTGTTTGTCAGAATGCAGAATGGTGAATGCAGAATGGTGAATGCAGAATGGTGAATGCAGAATGGTGAATGCAGAATGGTGAATGTAGAATGTAGAATGTAGAATGTAGAATGCAGAATGTAGAATGGTGAATGTAGAATGTAGAATGTAGAATGTAGAATGTAGAATGTAGAATGTAGAATGTAGAATGTAGAATGTAGAATGTAGAATGTAGAATGTAGAATGTAGAATGCAGAATAAAAAAAATTACAATTCTAAATTTTAAATTCTAAATTTTAAATTCTAAATTCTAAATTTTAAATTTTAAATTCTAAATTCTAAATTATTGTTAATTATCTAAAAGATTAGTCGGTAACCCATCTATACTCTCAGTATTTTTGGCTTGCCAATACTCGTGAATTCCCTTTTCTCCCTTGTTATTCGCCCACTTGAGCAGAGTTTCCCTCTCTCCTTTTAAGTCATACAAGGGTACACCATAACCACAGGAGGTTTGGGCAGATTCTACATTCAATACAATAATTTGCCTTTCCCCTGGTAGGCTATTGAATAGGGAGTAGACTGTTTCCCATTCCTTATCCCTAGGTCGAATTACCTGACCGTGACCATAAAGGCGGAGAATTAATGGCTTTTCAGTGAAGCTACAAAACATAATTGTCATTCTGCCATTTTCCAGCAAATGAGCAGATGTCTCGTTACCGCTACCGGTTAAATCTAGATAAGCCACTGTTTTACTATCAATACACCGAAAGGTGTTAATACCTTTGGGGGATAGGTTAATCCGACCTTGATGGGA
>NZ_JAAHIE010001194.1:0-1468 GCF_010671945.1 Moorena sp. SIO4E2 | reverse complement strand
CCTTCAACCTTCAACCTTCAACCTTCAACCTTCAACCTTCAACCTTCAACCTTCAACCTTCAACCTTCAACCTTCAACCCACCTTCAACTTTCAACTTTCAACTTTCAACTTTCAACTTTCAACTTTCAACTTTCAACCTTGGCCTTTCGGCCACGCTACGGGAACAACCTTCAATATTTCTTACAAACTTTAAATTAAAGACATTTATAGGTAACTTCCATGCTGTTACGTCCAGGTTATGTTTTGTCAATTCTCATGGTTACCCTGACTGGCTGCACTGCTGTAGCTAATTCCAACCCTGTAACCTCTCAATTGATTCCCAGCCCCGAGGGTCAACAACACCCAAAATCGAGTAGGCATAGTAGGTTAATGAGGCAACTCAATCTTAACCAGGTGCAAAGGCAGCAGCTGAAAGCCATTAAGCTGGAGTATGAAGAATCCATTATAGATCTTCGCCAGCAAGTGAGTCAAGCGAAGCATAAATTAGGTGAGTTGATGGTGGGTACAGCTGACACACAAACTATCCGCACTCAATACCAACAGGTTCAACTATTGAACCAGCAGCTAGGAAAGTTACACCTTGAGAGTATGTTGCAGATGCGAGAGGTGATGACTCCTGAACAACGCATCCAGTTTGCTCAATTCATGAGACAGCGCCGCCAGCAAAACCTTCTATCAGATTAGGGAGAACCACAAAGGACAAGGATTTTGAGATTTATTTATCTACACGGTTTTGCCTCTAGCCCTGAGTCAGCCAAGGCGGTGTATCTACAAAAAGCTTTTGCTCGCCTCAATGTCTCTCTAACCATTCCTGACCTTAATCAAGATGACTTTAATCATTTAACAATAAGTCGCCAGATTAGTCAAGTGGCAGCATTACTGCCCTTAGATGGAACACCAGTCACGTTAATCGGCTCTAGTTTGGGTGCTTTTACCGCTGCACACTTAGCACAAAACAATCCACAAATCAAAAGATTGGTTCTACTAGCACCAGCATTTGGCTTCCTTGGCCATTGGTTGCCCAAATTAGAAGCAGAACAGCTCAATCAGTGGCGCTCCCAGGGATATTTAGAGATTTACCATTATCGAGAACAGCGAACGCTGCCCTTGCACTACCAGTTTGTAGAAGATGCCCGTCATTATGAGGGTTTGGAGCTAGGGCGACAAGTACCTACCCTGATTCTACATGGGTGCGATGATGAGGTGATTCCTATCATGGCGAGTCGTGATTATGCCAGTACCCGCCCTTGGGTGCAATTGGTTGAATTGGAGAGCGATGCTCCTTTGGAGCCGCTACGCGAACACGGTTTGCGGGACGTGATGGCGTTGATTTGGGCAGCAGTTCGGGAATTTTGTGATATTTAGGGTTGAGGGTTAGTCGGTTGTTCGCCTTTGGCGTCCCTTGTCGGGTAGGTTAGTCGGTTCAGGGGTGAGCTACTCCAACCCAACACTAACTCCAAACCAACC
>NZ_JAAHIE010001193.1:0-1469 GCF_010671945.1 Moorena sp. SIO4E2 | reverse complement strand
ACTAAGTCTAAAAGTTTATGACGTACTGGCTCATTTGAAAATCGTAAGGGAGGATTAACCCATCCGTGTTGACCACAAACCAGAGCATTGTCCAAGCTACCACCTTTAATTAAACCGCGATCGCGCAACTGGTCAATTTGATCAGCCAAGCCAAAGGTACGAGCTGGTGCGATCGCATCAGCAAAATTGTCCTTTTCTGGAGTCCAACTATACCATTGTTTACCAATCGCTGGTAACGCAAAGTCAATGCCATAGGTAAATCGAGTTTTGGGTGCTGGTAGAGCCGTTACAAAGGCATCTCCGTGATAAACCGAGACTGGCTCGTTTAATACAAAAGGGATAGGTGTTGTTACTGAGGGAGTTAGCAGGTGAGGGGGTGTTAGGGTAGCTCGAACTTGTCCGGGGGTAAAACTATCGTGTGCTTTATCCTCGATTCCTTGAACCCCTGCTGCTACTAATCCCACCTCCTGGAGAGCTTCCAGCCAAACCTTCGCCGAACCATCTAAAAGAGGTACTTCTGGACCATCAATCTCAATTTGAGCATTATCCACACCACTACCAGCCAGTGCAGCTAAAAGGTGTTCCACTGTACGAACGGAAGCCTTTCCATACTGGGTTAATGTGGAGAGTTCCGTAGACAGTGTGGTAGCTGAAACTGCATCTATGTTTGCTGGAATAACGGGTTTACCTGGTAAGTCAACCC
This sequence comes from Moorena sp. SIO4E2, assembly GCF_010671945.1. Classification (NCBI taxonomy): domain Bacteria; kingdom Bacillati; phylum Cyanobacteriota; class Cyanophyceae; order Coleofasciculales; family Coleofasciculaceae; genus Moorena; species Moorena sp. SIO4E2. The sequence continues at coordinate 766 of NZ_JAAHIE010001193.1, read as the reverse complement.
GCACAAAATATCGCCCAACTCCCGCAGCTGCTGGTAGTACCCTTACGTTGGTTGAAATACCGCTGTGCAGTCCGACACCAGAGCGTTCAAACATACCAGCCAAGGTGTAATATACTGAAGACATTTTTTTTGGGAAAGTTTCTATCAATAAATGCAGGAAAATTGAAAATTGAAAATTGAAATTAACCAATCACAAATTACAATCAACAATTGACAATTAACCACTAATAATTCACAACTAACAATTCACAATTAACAATTAAAACTTCTCTCCAATACCAAAGTGAAGACGACTGTCCCCTTCGGTATTCAAACCAAAGTCTACCCGAATCGGACCAAGTGGTGACTGCACTCTAACCCCAAGACCGTAACCGAGACCAGTACCGGGTAAATCTCTCTGCTCACCGGGTTCACCAGGAACAGAACCAGCAGAACCAAGGTCAGTGCCAGCGTCAACAAATAGAGCGCCCCCTATGACTGAGAAAATGGGGAAGCGATATTCTGCAGTAGCCTGAAGGTAACTACGTCCTGAGGCTAGGTCTCCCTCAGCAAACCCCCGCACGGAGTTACTACCACCAATAATAAAAGCTTCATAGGGAGGTAAATCCCCCAAGATAGTGCCCCCTTGAATGTTAAAGGCAAGAGCCTGAGGTCCTTCGGTAAAGTTGGTGAATTCTACAGGGATATAGAAACTATAGCTACCTCTTAACCGATTCATTAAGATGCTGCCACTACCAATAGGAATAGATTGTTCCATGCCCAACCG
>NZ_JAAHIE010001192.1:0-1473 GCF_010671945.1 Moorena sp. SIO4E2 | reverse complement strand
GTTGCAGCTCATCCAAAACAGTCTGGATCAGGCTACAGCTAATGGTGAAGCCAAGCTTCAATTCGCTCCTGCCGAGGGGACAAACTTTTTTTGGCAATTAGGTTGGGAAACCACTGAATTTCGTTCTCTCCTAGAAGAAGGACAGCGTTTGCAGCGTTTAGACCTGCCTGAGGCACTGCTGGCGTTATTATCCTCCCCAGAACATCAAGAAAGTTTGCGCAAGTTAGTTGGCTTTGCTTTGCTGAGGCGATCAGAAAAAGACAATCATTCCTAACTGACTCTCTTTCTGTCTAACCATTGACGAATTAACTAAAACAAGGAGCAATCATATGAAACTTCCAGTTCAAGTTAAGCCCGTTAGCCGGGACTCCCTAGGAAAAACTTATTTAGGCTTCAAGACTGGTATTAATCCAATTGCAGCTCTAAACCAAGGGCGGCAAGTGCAAGCATCTAATGGTAATCTTCTAGCACCACCACCACCGGTTAACCCTGGGCCAACAGCTCTGCCACCCATCTCACAAAACTGTAAAAACTGCATAGACCAGCAAGTGGGGCAAGGTCTGTCAAGAAGCGCAGCCTGGAATGCTTGCTTCAGCATCCCGACTATATGCCCAGGGGCGTAACATTGCTCGACCCTAAAATTCCTGGGTGAGGGGCTCAAAGCCCCTTAAGGTCACGCAAATCGCCGTTTTTTTATACTATTGGGTTTAATAATAGAAAAACAGGGGCGAAACCGCTGCCACTCGGGAGCTTCAGCGAACCGAAAAATTGAAAATGAAACAGCCCTGCGAATATATGCCCGTGAGCAGAGACTTATTCGGAAAAACCTAATTTAGGTTTCAAGGCTGCTAAATTCTGGGAGCGTATTAGAACATATAGTCGCGAACCTAAATGATAGCAAATGTGTGATTGCACTAGTTTTCTAAGTGCCATCACACTTTCTGTGCATAATTGCCTCTAGGGAGGTATCCTCAATAATATAAAGTCTGGTTGAACACCCTTAATGAAATCCCAAATTTCAGAAGGGAAAAAAGAGTATGAAACTTCCAAATCAAGCTTCACCCGTCAGGAGATTGGTTGTCCAGAACTATTTAGGTGTACAAGAGACCCTAGAGGAAGTAGCTAGCCAAAGGAACTCTTGGGAGTTGAAGCTAAAAAAAGAAAATGATTCCTCCTCTCCCTTCGAAGATATCAAGAAAACATTTGATATTGTTGCAAAATCTGAGTTGGAGGAAGTTTCATCTGGGGAAAGCAGTACTAAGGAAACCCCTAACCCCATTCCTGAACCTCCTGATCAGATTCAGGAATACCCCAGTGATACTGGACTTTGGACAAAATTGGGAAGGATTCTGCAACACCTAGCGATGCCAGCAATTTCCCGTCCGTCCGACTCTTCTGGCAGGGTAGTTTGAACACCCTTAATGAAATCCAAAATTTCAGAAGGGAAAAAAGAGCATGAAACTTCCAAATCAA
>NZ_JAAHIE010001191.1:0-1473 GCF_010671945.1 Moorena sp. SIO4E2 | reverse complement strand
TGGAGCACCAGCCATAGCACCAGGCATCATCATCATACCGCCAGCAGGAGCAGCAGCGCTGACACCAAAAGCCTCTTCGATCTGCTTAACTAGCTCAGAAGCTTCTAGCAGAGTGAGAGATTTTAATTTTTCGAGAATTTCATCAGTTGTAGCAGACATTGATATAACTCCTTTTAGGTGAATTGTTTAATTTGTTGAGTGTTGTACTTAACTCTTGTAGTTGAGTGTTGTACAAATCTCAGAAAGGGGGAAAACCGAGTACTAGCTGTTGCCTTCTTCCTTGGCAGCAACCCCTTGGATGCATCGACCCAAAGAAGCTGGCACCTCGTTAATACTACGACCCAAGGAGGCTGGTACCTCATTAATACCGACAGCAAGTTTGGTAGCGATAGAATTAATCGCTCCAGCAACTTGCGCGATCAGTTCCTCCTTAGAAGGCAAGTCAGCAATTGCCTTAACTTGCTCTTCATTCAAGGCTTGACCTTGCATCACGCCGCCGCGAAATTCAGTCTTCTTGGCGGTTTTCTTAAACTCCTGGTAAGCTCTGATGGCACTACCAACATCGTCTTTGACCAGGAGAAAGGCTGAAGTACCACTGAGGAATTCTGTCATTGGCCGCCAGTTTTCGTCTTCTTCCACCGCAAGCCGCATGAAGGTGTTTTTGGTCACCTTGCAAATCGTGCCAGTGGGACGCAGACGATTCCGTAAATCGGTAATTTCAGCAACCGACAGCCCCTGGTAATCAATAACTACAGCCAACTGAGACTCACTCAAGGTTTGCTTGAGCTCCGCCACAATTGTCTTTTTTTCGTCAAGTGTTCTACCCATTTTGTTAAGTGTTAATTGGTTAATTGTTCATTGAAAATAAATAAAAATAAATAAAAATAAATATTATTTATTTTCAATTGACTCTCAACCAAGAATGATAAGTATTCAACCGTCGATGATCTCACTGATAACAAATAACCAAACTAAAACCCCGGAGACTTGGCCGGGGTTAAGGGTCGTATCATTACCGCTATAGAACTCACTGTAGGATCAGTGCCTGGGCAGATGATACATAGTACTTTAACCTCGGCAGGATATTAAGCTAGTTACTCCTGCTGTCTTCAGCGCAAGCCTTCTTCAATTTTCTAGTTTTTGAACTCTCCCCGCTTTGAAAAGACGGGGATTCTGAGCGGATGTCGTTGCGCGGTTTAAAACCGCGCTCCACTAAGCTCACGGTCTGATCTAGAAGTTAATCTAGTATATCGTTGCGGCAGATTCAAAACTGCCCTACCTCCCTGGCCGTAGGCCACGCTACGCGAACGGATTAACATAGAAGTTAACCTGTGGATTTACTTTTCATTTAAATAACTTTCGGAGTGGTTGTACCAAACAAATCAGGGCAATAAATCACTACTTTTTGCTGCATTACTTGCCTGTTCCATAGTCGTAGGATCAACCCCGTCTCTTACTGGCTGGAATCTCACC
>NZ_JAAHIE010001190.1:0-1480 GCF_010671945.1 Moorena sp. SIO4E2 | reverse complement strand
AAATTATTGTAATTTGTCGTCTCGCTATCCATCCCCACCCGTCGCAGGGTTGGGTAATTCCGCGAGTTTTGTTAAATTTAATGGTTTTGACAGCAAGGGAGTAGGGAGTCGGGAGTAGGGAGTCGGGAGTCGGAAACTTCGGATTAAAAATTATCACAATTCATTAATAGACCTCTTGCCAAAGTATTTTTCTGATAGTGTTGGCGTCAATTATTCTCAAATGTTCCCTGTTCCCTATTCCCTGTTCCCTGCTCCCTGCTCCCTGCTCCCTTTGCTAAAGTACTAAATAACCACAATTAATTAAGAAAAACTTGCCAACTTTTGCAAAAACTCTTGATGTTCCTTACTGGCCAACCCAGCTTGCCAGGTTGCCATCACCTCAAGCATATCCCCCGCCAAAAGTGCCGAAACTGCTAACCATAATCCCGGATTTGGCTGCGGATAATTCCTTCTTGATCAGCTACAAGAGAAACATATTCTCCGTCTTGCCAAGAAAACCAATCAAAACGCTGGTCAATTACCTGCCAAACCAGATATTCTTTTACTCCATTGCGACGATAAACTCGTTTTTTGTCCCGTAGGTCAATAGAAGCAGTACTTGCTGCAATTTCTGCCACTAGTTCTGGTGCGCCTTCAATATAACCATCATCGTCCAGGCGACTTTGGCCACCACAATTGCTATCAATGAGTAAAACCGCATCAGGTTGGGGTTCATTATCCAGATCCAGCCGCACTGTAGGGTTATCACCTAATCTTACACCAGGAGTTGCTATTTTATAGTTGCCCAACCAAACGAGTAAATTAGCATGGGGCTCAGCGTGGGCTTCAAACCGTAAGGGGGATCCTATATAAACAATTCCTTCAATTAGTTCTGCTTTTTTGAGGTGGGGCATGGCTTGATAACGCCGCTCAAATTCTCCACGAGACAGCAGATCTCCATTTTCTAGGACTGGAAGAGTTCTCTGTCTGTTAGTGATGGGAGCGCTCATAACTTTTCTACTGTTTCCTGATGGGTTTGTACTAAAGTTATTAGTTATTAGTTATAGAAGTTTTCAATTGGGTGAGGTACATTTTTTAGCATTGCTGAATCTTCGGATGAATATCAGTGGGGTGGGCAGGATTCCCACGGGCAAGATGCCCGTTCCACAAAAGATGCCCGTTCCACAAAAGATGCCCGTTCCACAACAAGATGCCCGTTCCACAACAAGATGCCCATTCCAGCCACCGGGTCAAACAGCTTTAATGAGATGCACCCGATACTCATCGCAGAATTGTTTGATCAATCGTATTTTTAAGGATAGCTCAAAAACTTTCTGTTTTTACTATATTTCAGCTAACTGGTACTAGGGCGTGTTTTCAAACTCGGAGATCCCCCTAAATCCCCCTTAAAAAAGGGGGACTTTGAGAATGGCTCCCCCCTTCCGCGCGGGGGGTTGGGGGGGATCTAAATCTTGCGGAAAACTTTGAAAACACGGCCTAG
>NZ_JAAHIE010000119.1:0-16243 GCF_010671945.1 Moorena sp. SIO4E2 | reverse complement strand
AGGGCTAAGGCTTGCTCTCTAGTAATGCGATCGCCTGCAATAATCCCCTCAGTTAGCTTTTGCAGCCACTCATTCAAGGATGCTAGGGATGTTGAGCATTGTTCTGGTGTACTTGCTGGTGTACTTGCTGGTGTATTTGATAAACCTACAGATAAACCATTAGCAGTTGACAAAGGTGCTTGAACCACAGTATCTCCCACATATATCAGCTTTCAATGCGTCCTTCACTATACCACTTTAGAGTAAGTTAGCTAGTGAAACATACTACAGCAAGTATAAATTTAACCTTTTCTTAATTAAATTTTAACCCAATGCTTAACCTACTCTTTATGGTGGAGCGGTAAACTCCGGCTGTGACGCCTAAAAAAATTAAGCCAATTCCATGTTGTCTCAAAAGAATTATTTATTGTCAATAGCATTAATCACAACCTTAGGTGTTGGGATTACATCCTGTGGTGGTTCAACCCCGACAGCTCAAGTTAAGGTAGATGGTTCCAGCACCGTATTTCCCATCTCTGAGGCAATGGCGGAAGAGTTCCAGAAAGCCAATCCAGGAATCCAAGTTACCGTCGGTGTCTCTGGTACTGGTGGTGGATTCAAGAAGTTTTGTGCTGGAGAAACGGATATTTCCAACGGCTCCCGTCCGATCAAAGAATCAGAAATAGAACTTTGCAAGAAGGGAGGAATTGAGTACATCGAATTACCCATCGCCTTTGATGGACTTTCTGTAGTAGTTAACAAAGAAAATAACTTTGCTAGTTGCGTAAAAACCGCTGAACTCAAAAAAATCTGGGAGCCAGCAGCTCAAGGCAAAATCAACAACTGGAAGCAAATTCGTCCTGGTTTCCCCGATACCAAACTAGGACTTTATGGTCCAGGAACTGACTCCGGAACCTATGACTACTTTATGGAAAACATAGTTGGTAAAAAAGTTGGCTCTCGGGGCGATTATACCGCTAGTGAAGATGACAATTTGATTGTGCAAGGGGTATCTACTGATAAGGGTGGACTAGGCTTCTTTGGTTACGCCTACTACGAAGAAAACAAAGATAAACTCAAACTAGTAGAGATAGATGGAGGAACTGGTTGCGTTGCCCCTAGCACAGCAACTATTGCTGATGGGACTTACAAACCTCTATCTCGCCCAGAGTTTATCTACGTTAAGAAAGAGGCTGCAACTCGACCTGAAGTTAAAGCGTTTGTAGAGTATCAGTTGGCAGCAGAAAATTCCAAATTAATCTCCGAAGTTGGCTATGTTCCCATGCCAGAAGACATTATGATGCTGGTGAGAAAGCGCTTTAGCGACGGCACAGTTGGTACTGTTTTTGCTAATGCTCCTAAAGGCTCCAAAGTGAAACAGCTATTAGAGAAATAAAGAATAGTAAAGGATGTCTTAAAAACTTAAGGATGAAGGATGAAGGATGAAGGCTAGAAAGAACAAAGTTGCTAAGTCACGCAGTCACCTTGATAGATATCACCACTACATTTATAAGTAGAATTATTTCATTCCTCACACTTGATTCCTCACACTTAATTTCTCACACTTCATCCTTAATCCTTTATCCTTCGCACTTCATCCTACCGTTACAGAACGCTATCAAGTGAACACACTTGCTCCTTCACACTTAAAACTTTACCAATGACTACCACTCCGCCATCTTTTGAGTCGTCAGACTCTGAGATGTTTCGACCAAACCGGCAGTTAAACAAGCGGGTAGAAATGGTAGTAAAAATAGTTTTTGCTACCTTTGCCTTTGTTTCTGTCGCAACTACCATCGGCATTGTTCTAACCCTAATATTTGAAACAGTAGGATTTTTCCAAGAAGTATCACTCTGGAAATTCCTGACTGATAAAGCATGGACTCCCTTGTTTGCTAATCCGCAGTTTGGCATTTTTGTGCTGATTAGTGCCACCTTCCTGACCTCTGTAATCGCGCTGATGGTGGCATTACCTCTGGGATTGCTTGCAGCTATCTACTTGAGTGAATATGCATCTAGTGGTATCCGTCGCTGGCTCAAACCTGCCCTAGAAATATTAGCAGGGGTTCCTACAGTAGTATTTGGTTACTTCGCTCTGATGGTAGTTAGCCCCTTCTTAAAAAGATTTATTCCAGATTTACAAGGATTCAATGCCTTAAGCGCTGGGATTGTTTTAGGAATAGCCATTATTCCTATGATAGCTTCCCTCAGTGAAGATGCTATCTATGCTGTACCCAATAGTTTAAGACAAGGTGCTTATGCCTTGGGGGCAACTAAACGAGAAACTATTATCGGAGTAGTAATACCAGCAGCATTATCTGGAATTGTTGCTTCCTTCGTACTAGCGGTTTCCCGTGCTGTGGGTGAAACCATGATTGTTAGCATTGCTGCTGGTCAAAATCCCACCTTAGGACTAAATCCCCTAGTACCAGTGATGACCATGACAGCCTATATCGTTCAGGTCAGCATGGGAGATACACCAGCAGGTTCCCTAGCTTACAAAACTATTTTTTCCGTAGGTATGACCCTGTTCTTACTGACCTTAGCCCTAAATATCTTTAGCTTTTGGTTTGTCCGTCGCTTTCGGGAGAAATACGACTAATGGCACAAGACCTAAAACCTCTAGGAGACGATTCCCCAGGTTACTTCAACCTCGCGCTACCCAAGCGCTACAACTTTGATAAAATCCTCGCCATTGCTGCCTGGCTTGCCATCTTTTTTGGGCTAGTGATACTGGCAGTATTGCTGATTGATGTTTTTCTCGATGGTCTGCCCCGGCTTAATGGACAATTTATCAGCAGTCCTCCCTCCCGTAAACCAGACCAAGCTGGTATTTTTCCTCCTTTAATCGGTAGTGTCTGGCTATTGGTGCTAACAGCAATGGTATCGTTTCCCTTGGGAGTAGGGGCGGCTATTTACTTAGAAGAATATGCCACTGACAACCTATTGACCCAGATTATTGAAATCAACATCGCTAACCTCGCTGCTGTACCTTCAATTATTTACGGCTTATTGGGTTTACAAGTGTTTGTTCGGTGGTTGGCTCCCATTACTAATGGTAGGAGCATACTAACTGGTGCCCTAACCCTGTCGTTGTTAATTCTGCCTATCATTATTGTTGCCACCCGTGAAAGTCTACGAGCAATTCCCAATAGTTTGCGTCAAGCGGGTTATGCCTTAGGAGCAACTCGCTGGCAAGTGATTCGAGAGCATATTTTTCCTCTCGCTTTACCTGGTATCTTGACAGGAACTATTTTGGCACTGTCAAGGGCAATTGGGGAAACTGCTCCTTTGATCACTATCGGAGCCTTGAGCTTCATTACCAGGCCGCCAATGAACCCACAAGATCCATTTACTGCACTGCCAATTCAAATTTACAACTGGATCTCTCGTCCCCAACAAGCCTTTCACACTAATGCGGCGGCGGGAATTGTGATGTTGATGGTAGTGCTGTTGGTCATGAATGCCGGAGCAATTTTATTGCGCAATAAATTTCAAACCAATAGATAGTAATTTACAATACCCACTATTAAAATACCGATTCAAAGGAATGGAAAAGTTTTCAGTTTTGATTTCAAAAGTTAACAATTACACAGATGATTTAACTATGAATACCAACCAAGTTATCGAGTCCACAAGTTCTTATTTAGAAGTAGAAGAACCGGTTTTACGGGCTGAAAAAGTTTCCGTCTACTATGGATCATTTTTAGCAGTCAAAGATGTCTATTTAGATATTCCGAAAAACCAAGTTACTGCCTTTATCGGACCTTCCGGTTGTGGAAAAAGCACCTTGTTGCGGTGTTTTAATCGCTTAAACGACCTGATTCCGGGAGCAAGGGTGACAGGTAGAATAACCTTCCATGGGGAAAATCTCTATGATAAAAAGTTTGACAACAGCATTGAAGAAGTACGTCGCCGCATTGGCATGGTATTCCAAAAGCCAAACCCTTTTCCCAAATCCATTTATGAAAATATTGCCTTCGGAGCCCGGATTAATGGCTATCAAGGGGACATGGATGAATTAGTGGAGCGCAGTCTCCGACAAGCTGCCCTCTGGGATGAAGTCAAAGATAAACTAAGACAGAGTGGTCTGTCTCTATCTGGCGGTCAACAACAGCGTTTGTGTATTGCTCGCGCCTTAGCCATTAAGCCAGAAGTGTTGTTGATGGATGAACCTTGCTCCGCTCTTGACCCCATCTCCACCCTCAAAGTGGAAGAACTAATGCACGAGCTGAAAGAAAAATACACCATTGTTATCGTTACCCACAACATGCAACAAGCTACCCGAGTAGCAGACATGACAGCTTTCTATAACGCTAGGGCAACGGAAACAGGTGGTAAACAAGGCTATTTAGTAGAGTTCAATAGAACTGAAGTCATCTTCCAAAATCCTCAGCAGGAAGCCACCAGGGACTATGTTAGTGGGCGTTTCGGCTAAATCCCCCTCACATTTTGCCCTAAAATGGGGCGAAATGTAGCGAAACCTTGTGTTTCAAACCCAACTCGTGGCAGATTTGATCTGAGACTACACATTCCATGGCAACACGCCCGTGGGATTTTTTTTTCTGATGGGGATGCTCCCCCCAGTACCAATTCAAGATAGGATCAAATCTGATTATAAAATTGGATTTGATGTCAATCATGCTAATAAAGCGCTACTTATCAGGTTTTATTGCCCTGGTACTGGTTATGGTTATCGGTTTAACTGGTTGTGCCTCAAGTGGTACAGGCTTAACAGGAGATTACCGTCAGGATACAATAACTGCTCTACAAGAATTAAGACAAGCCCTTGAATTACCAGAAGATTCACCAGATAAGACGGCAATTCGTGAAAAAGCCACTCTACTGATGAATGACTATGCCTCGCGCTACCGCAGAGATAGATCTGTGTCTACCCTCAATTCCTTCACTACCATGCGAACTGCTGTCAATTCCTTGGCTGGTTACTACAGTTCCTATCCCAATCGCCCTTTACCGAAAAAGGTGAAGGATCGTCTAGAGCAGGAATTTTCCCAAGTCGAGCGTTCTCTCAAACGGGGCGCTTAAGCTGTCCACACCTCGCCTATTGTAGGCGAGGCATAAGCCGGGTGAACAAAAAATTGCCAGTATAAACCTGTCCTATCTTCAGGTTTCTTGAGAACATCCCAGGCAAGGGAGGGTAGGATTATCGATGATCTAAAACTATTGGCCAATTCTTTCCCTGCTCCTACCCTAACTCTCGTAATCAGTAAGAATTTTCCGGAACAGTTGCTAAGAGAGCTGAAAACCTTTAAAGGTAATGCCAGCCGTTAGCGGTTAGGGGTTAGACTAATTATTATAGGGTTGATCACTACTAGGGCTTTAGTTAACTAATAATTAATGGAGTATAATCTAAAGTTGACAAATTTAATGATATATGCATCAAATAAAACGATATAGATTTACTTATAGATTTACCTCTACCCCCTCCCTTGGTGTTTCCCTTTCTATCCCTAAACTAGATCATAACTAGCTAAAGCTAATTTTAGAAAAAATCATAGTTAAAAACCCCTGTGCAATAACGGCGGGGATGAAAACGAGTTAGTGACTTGCTGACCCTCTCGTAGTATCCGTTTAGAATCCCTGATGCTGCACCTGGGGGAGATGTCAAAGATATTGAACCAATCGGGGATGAGTTAGCTGGCTTTTGGCTAACTTTCTGTTCTTTTGTAGTGTTTCTAGGAATGTATAACAGTTTTGGTAAACGGAGGCAACACCGGCAAGGTCTACATCGTAGCTTGATTGCCGCCCTTGCAGTAGGAAGTAGTCTGTTGAGTCAGTGTTGGTTGGTACCAACAGCTGAGGCAAAAACAAAAGCTTATTGCCACTTTACTCAGGAAGCGATCGCTCAAAAAGAAAGCTTAAGAGTTAATTCCTTAAAGAATAACTCAGACTCTAAAATCAGCTACCAAACCATTATCCAGGCACACGCCAGTTTCTTACAGCAGTGTCGTTCCCAAACCTGGCCGCAAAATCAAGCAATTTGGGTGCGCTTATATCCCTGTGATGCTCGTCCTGGAGCCCTTGAGGAAACCCTAGACCGTATTGTGAACCAAGGCTACAATCAAGTCTACGTTGAAGTATTTTACGATGGTCGCGTCCTGTTACCAAAGGCAGATAATCGTACTCCTTGGCCGTCAGTCATACAACAACCGGGGACTGAGAACGTAGATTTATTAGCCCAGGCGATTCAAAAAGGTCGTGAACGGGGTTTGCAGGTATATGCCTGGATGTTTACGATGAATTTTGGTTATACCTACGGTCATCGTGCCGAGCGCCAACAGATTCTTGCCCGCAATGGTCGAGGAGAGACAAGTTTGTCTGTAGTTAAGGATGGCTCTCAAGTATTTATCGACCCTTACAACCGACAAGCCCAGGTAGACTACTATGAGATGCTTAAGGGTGTATTAAAGCGACGCCCCGATGGGATTTTATTCGACTACATTCGCTATCCCCGTGGTTCAGGTTCCCAGTCTGTGGCCAGCAGTGTCAAGGATCTTTGGATTTACAGTGATGCAGCTAAGCAAGCCCTATATCAACGGGCTGGTAACAATCAAGGTAAGGAGCTAATTCGGCGCTATCTGAGTAAGGGTTCCATTAGCACTAGGGATATAAAAGCTGTCAAAAAGCTCTACCCTGATGAACAAACCCCCCTCTGGCAAGGTCGCACTCCTTCCCCAAGAGAGAGTACTCGAACTATACAATGGCAGTTGTGGCAACTAAGTGTTGCTCACGCGGCTCAGGGGATATTAGACTTTCTCAAATTAGGCGAATTAGCAGCAGAGCGAGCTGGGGTACAAGCCGGTGCAGTGTTTTTCCCCGATGGCAACCAAGTTGTAGGTCGCATGGGTTATGATTCCCGACTACAGCCTTGGGAACATTTTCCTCGTTCCCTGGAATGGCATCCCATGTCTTATGGTGTTTGTGGTCACACCGGTTGTATTGCTAATTTAGTCAAACGGGTGTTTAAGTGGGCATCGTCGGAAACAGACGTAAAACCAGCATTAGCAGGAACTTGGGGAAGATCTATAAAAAATCGTCCTTCCCTAGAAAACCAGATGCAGGCATTGCGCCGAGTGACACCACAAATTAACTCAGTCAGCCATTTTGCCTTCTCTTGGCAAAATCCAGAATTTGACCGCGAGCGAAAGTTTTGCAGATTATAGCAGTTCTCAATTGGCTGAGGTACTTATGACCTTAGGGGAGTAGGGAGTAGGGAGTAGGGAGTGGGGAGTAGGTTTTTTAGATCAGGGTCAAACCCAACCCCAACCCCCTCATGAAGGCGCTGAATCGCTTCGACACACCCTACACCCTATACTCAAGTCTTTGTTAAAAACCTACTCTTATCAGCCCCTCGACCTCTGATTAAGATTTGCCTAATCGGGATCGTTCCGATTAGGCAATTACTAACTCGGGTTCAGGACGCTTGCTGTTACGAATACCGCTAATTGCCTCTGCGTAATCTGGTGCCTTGAATACAGCCGAGCCAGCCACAATCGCATTCGCTCCGGCTTCTAGCACTTGCCAGGTATTGTTAACCTTGAGTCCCCCATCAACTTCAATCCAGGGAGAAAGACCACGCTCATCACACATCTGACGCAGTTTGCGGATTTTTGGCACAACTTCTTTGATAAAGCTTTGACCACCAAAGCCAGGATTGACGCTCATAATCAGGATCAAGTCACAGACTTCTAGGACGTACTCAATTAAATCCAAGGATGAGGAGGGGTTAAGTACAACACCTGCTTGCTTACCCAATTCTTTAATCTGACACAGAGTGCGGTGCAGATGGGGTGAAGCATTGTGTTCAGCATGAACAGATATAATGTCAGCGCCTGCCTGAGCAAAGTCTGCCACATACTTTTCTGGTTCCACAATCATCAAGTGGACATCCAGTGGCTTTTCGGTAATCGGGCGAATGGCTTTAACAACTAGAGGACCAATGGTGATGTTAGGGACAAATCTACCATCCATGACATCAACATGAATCCAATCAGCGCCTGCGGCATCCACAGCCTTAATTTCTTCTCCCAGTCGGCTAAAATCAGCTGACAGGATAGAAGGGGAAATAACAACTTGCTTTTGGGATAGGGTGTTGCTCATGATTGGAGGTGTTCTCCTGGAAGCTTATTTTTCAGTATTTTAACAAAATCTTTAGATTTTCCCTAACCAGTTGTTGTGCTGCTGAGCTATTTGGGGACCAGTGGGATGGTGACCAGTTGGCTATAAATCACCCCATACCTACGGATGCTTACCTCTAGCAGGTCATTATGAAACTTTTGATAACATGGGCAACAGTTAGTCAGTCTGTACTCTTATGCAGCTGCCTTACTCAAACGATAGAATATCCTGCTTTAATAGAATTTTGGAGGAAATATGACGTCAAATCCCCAAGCATCTGCATATACTCAAAGCAGCACCAATGAAACTACCCTTGAGGATGAAAAACAGCTGAAAGTAGACCTCAAAGTTGATCAACCTGGTGCTATAGCCAAACTCACTGCTCCTGAGCCAGAACTCACCCAACCGTGGCAGGAATGGTTGCAAACTCTTACAGACATTTTGTCACAATTGCCGGAATATATCGGCGGATTTGTTAGCAATTACCAAAAACCCTTGCTTACCATTGGTCTTTTGCTCGCTGGGTTCATGACTGTTAAGATCACTTTGGCGGTGCTGGATGCAATTAACGATATTCCCCTGATGGCACCGTTGTTTGAATTAGTGGGTATTGGCTATACTATCTGGTTTGTAGCTCGTTATCTACTCAAAGTCGAAACACGCCAAGAATTATCAGGGGAGATTCAATCCCTTAAAGGTCAGTTTATAGCTAAAAAGTGATAACTAGTGTGGTGGCATTAGCCCTTGTCAGGTGAGGAGTAAAAAAAATAGGGCATGGACAATCGTCTCAATTGGTTTCCATACCCTATTGCAGTAAATTAGTTTGACACTCCCCGGCCTAAAGGCGCGAGGATTCAAAGCGCGGAGGTACCCTTTTGGGGCATTGCTCGTAACAACTACCAACATGGGGTTGATAGTCCAATTGGCGGTGCCAATTGCCTCTACTCTCTCCGACAGAAATGTCATTGAGTCTACTTTTTTTTTAAGTACTTTGATTCGCTTTCCAAAAAGACTCAGGCGCACGCCTCCTAGGCGAATTAAATTACGGGGTCGCGCCTCTTGCGTGGCATTGGGCTGGAATTGGAGTCTTAGACCGAGTCCCCATTTCGAGTAACTACCATTTAACCAAGGCGTCCCACTGCTGGGAGTTTCACCCTTCCTTTTCGGGTCATTGCGTCTTCTGCTATTATAGCACAAAGCCGTCCGTTGAAGTTACCGTAAGGGAGTTGAGCCTTTATGGTTAGTCTGCTATGGGTAAAAGGGTTAAGTCTTTTGTAATAAGGCTCCACTCCCTAAGGTTTCGTCTCCTAGAAGGACGGGGTTTCAGACCCATTTTTTTTGATGACAGTAAATTAGTGTTTTTTGGCTGTAGCTCCTTGTAGCTATACTAATTAATACCTATCACTTATTTATAAATTAGCGCGATTTATTGGATAATAAAATTCAAACCTCAACTTGCCGAAGCACTGCGCAGGGCTTGAGCTGCTAGATAGAGTTTGTTCCATTCACCCATCACCTGGTTACTTCTCCAGTTAAGATCGTTAGCGATCGCTTCGAAGGTATGACCAGCTTTCAACTTATCCAGCAACTGCTGTTGCTCAGGGGTCAGTTTTTGCTGATATTCTTGCCATTGCCTTGGGGTTAGTCCAAAACTGTGCTCAGTATAGGATGTTTCCAGCCAACTTGCTACTAAGTCTGGTTTGCCTTTTACCCCATTGATGGAAAAGACACGAATGGCATGGTAACTAATTTTTTCCCGTAGACGATAGACCTTCTTGATCGGCCAATTTAGGCGACGAGCGATCGCCTCTTGAGATTGACCTTGCAAGTAAAGTCGCAGCCAAAGGGCCGCCTCAGACCCTAAGTTTTTCTCTAAGTAAGCCTCAAATTCCTTAGATACGGACATCCTTAGGCTTTGTTTCTCTTCCCAAGCCTGCTTATGTTGATAATTAGTAATGGCTTGGTTATCCAATAGACTCACTGGGGCATCGGTTTCCCCTTCCGGATTGATTGACTCTGACACTAAACGTACCATGTCTCCTTCCGGCACATGGGTCATCCCGCCACGTTGAGACCGACGCAGAAAGTTGACAAACCGATAGACAACTAAGGGCTGGTTGCGAATCGGGCGCAGACAATACTCTTCAAGAGTAGTTAATAATAAAGCATTGCGCAGCGGTTCTTCGAAGGTACATTGTCTAATCCAGGCAATTTGCTTTTGGATATAGCGATCGCTATTTAATAATTCCTGAATCACTTCTTGGAGAACATCCACCACAGCCCTTTGGCGATCGCGACTTAGGGACACCCAAGTGCGGATTTTATTGCGTAAGGTAACTAGACTGGCTAAGCGGGTGGTCAAATTGCGATAGGAACGTTCTGGTGGCACCCCCAAGTAACGCTGTTGCAAAATTCTGTAACGATACTCCATGGCTTGGACAGCGATTGCCAGTTTGCTCTGAGTGAGAGTGTCAAACCCCTCTTTATCTTCTCCAATTAACCACTGTACAATACTGGAGCTGATGGCTGGATTTTGGTTTGGACAGTCACTCAACAAGCGGGACTGCCATTCTCTTTCCAGTTTGTCCGCCAACTTTGCCATGACATTGCACTCCTTGGATCCCTGTTTTAAAGTTTGCATGACAACCCTCCCTGTTTCTACTCACTCGAAGTGGGTAGTGACTGCTTTCTATTTGACCACTAATTCCTAGGTATTGGAAGTGATCAAACTCCCATAAATACGCTTACAAAAGTCACACCAGTAGGATGATAGATAGCACGCCTGTCTGGAGATCTAGATCGTCTTTTAGATGTGTTCTAGATCACAAGCCCTAAATATACTTCTGGGACACCCAGCAAGTTTTACCTTCGTAAACTAGGGTAAGCACCACTATTTAGATATCACTGAGAATGATATGAATTATGCTGATAGCAGCCAAT
Source organism: Moorena sp. SIO4E2 (assembly GCF_010671945.1). Lineage (NCBI taxonomy): Bacteria > Bacillati > Cyanobacteriota > Cyanophyceae > Coleofasciculales > Coleofasciculaceae > Moorena > Moorena sp. SIO4E2. Next base: position 5,185 of record NZ_JAAHIE010000119.1, on the reverse strand, counting down.
TGATATACCGTCACAGTATCTTCATAAGTATTTATCAAGCTTTTAGTGTAAAGGTGTTTAACTGAGTCGTCTACCCTGATAATCTAACCCTGACGATTTAGCTGAGTACACCCGATATCCCGGTAGCTCTTGACCTTAGGGATTACTATTTAACATACCTTCTTGAATCAGAGGAAATGCTCATACCTAATAATGAATATATCAGAAAACACCCATCAGATCAGCTAACTTGATGCTGAAACAGGCACCCTCGGAATTTTACACAGGTTGGAATTACCGCTGTGCCTATGAATTCTATCCTCCAAGCTAGTCAACTGCTAATAAGGAAATCAGGAGTTCCCCATAGACAGTATATCCACCCAGACCTGTCAAAGGTCTGTAATTCTGATATCCCCGTTCGCCGTTGGCGGTTACCTATTGCCTAAAACCTTAATTTTTCGTTTCAGCTGGGTAATTCCTGACTGTTTTGAGAAGGGAAACCTGATATCTTGATAAAGATACTTGTTTTGATCACTATACTTGTTCAGTTAATCATGTCTGACCCATTGTCTCCTGAGGTAAGCGATCGCATTTGTAAGCACATGAACGATGATCATGCTGATGCTGTGGCACTGTATGCTCAGACTTTCGGTAATTCCCCTGATACAGAAGAAGCAGAAATGGTTTCCATTGATGCTCAAGGCATGACGATCATCACAAAAGTTAAGGGGGAGTCTTCCACTGTGCGCATTACGTTTGATCATGTACTTAAAGATTCTGAAGATGCTCACTACACCTTAATTGACATGATCAAACAGGCAAGGCAGTCAATAAGCAACCTGAAGGGGTGACAAGCACCATTGTTAGGCTTGTTGTCACCCCCTCAGGTCACTGACTTTCACTCCCTGAAAAGGTTGAAGATTTACGCTTACCGATACTTTTTAGCTACCATAATCTACCAAAGGTAAACTCTAGCTCGCCAAGGCAAGATGCGATCGCATCCAGGGGGTATCTCCCAAAGCCCTCAGGAATATCCCGCGAGCGCCATAAAAATGTCAAAAAAGTTCGTTCCACCGGGATTACAGCGCAACTATTAAACCCTTGGTTTTCGGCTTTAATTTAAGTTACATAATAATCCCTGTCGGTGTTACCCTAATTTAAGTCTAACAAATAATAAGAGTTTTTGGTAGACTCTGCAACATTTTCTCTAGCTGTTTACTAACCCTTTAGGCAGGGTTAGTTTCAGCATGCCGTTGTGATATTCAGCTTCAACCTGATTTCTGTTAATCTTGGCTGGTATTGGAATAACCCGTTTGAATTTCCCATAGCGTAGTTCCGAGCGTACCATACCTATTCCTTTAGTCCTAGCTGCTGACTTGCGCTCGCCACTGATGCAAACAGAGTCTTCGGTCAGTTCAACATCAAGGTCTTTGGCTTCCATGCCTGGAATTTCTAGTGTCAGGTAAACCGCTTTAGGAGTTTCCTCGATCTCTGCATAGGGCATAAACGTCATCCCTGGAAATCCTCCCTCGCCGCTATTCATGAAATGGGTGAGTCGGCGGTTGAGTTCCCGATGCACACTTTCTAGATCTGGCAGATGTTCCGAACGAGTAATAGCCATCATGGTTATCTCCAACTATCCAGTTTTTTTAACCTTCACTTCTAATTTCCGCCCAGTTTATTGTTGCCCAACTAGCCACACTCTAGATAGAAGAAAGTTCCAGACTGGCAGGAATTGATTCACAGAAAATCTTGGGATGTTTGGAAGCCCCGTCTATGCACAACCGGGGTGCTGATTTTAGTATCTGATTTTACTGTTTGGGCTGCGGTGAGCAGATTTTACTCTTTTGAGATCTACTTTTTTGAGATCTATCTATTTTTGAGATCTATTTTTTGAGATCTAATTATGAGTATTTATTTATAATATCTCTATTATAACTTAATCTTATGAAAACTGCTGGACGCTTTGGCAAAGTTGTTTAATATTTTTAATACTAATTTAATATTTTTAATAATCAGAGCCTTGATCAAACACTCTATCATGGCCTAATTAGCTATTGATGCATCAAGACAGGGCATAAGGAACTTCGGATCAGGTAACTTGGCATGGGTTGGGAATACGCCATAGGGAATACGCCATAGGGAATAGGTAAAAAAATCCTGTGTACCGCATTAATATGAGAACCGCTAAATGAAATACTCAAAGATTTCCCCAAATGCCTAAAATTGCGGATCCTGTCACTTGTCTGTGGCAGATAAAACTAGAGAAATGCGATGCTCCAAGCCGCTGCGCGATTGGCCGTAGGCCACGCTAAAAGCGATTGACCGTAGGTCAAGCGGGGCGCGTTCGCAACTAGGGTTGAGATTCCCGGGTAAACGCCTCAAAATTTGTATCAAAAATTACATCAAAAAAATAAACAATAGTATCAAAAATCTATAATCGATCGGTTGATTGTCAACAAGCCCGAAACATTGCTCAATTATTTGCCGTGTTATCCTTGGTGGATTTGAGAGATCTGGAAATTCTCGTTGCGGGGAGCATCCCAATTTGGCACGTTAGCTCTTTTTAGGGGGCTGAAACCCTTGAAATATCGTTGCTTTGGGTAATATTGTTTCCAAAATGGGATGCTCCCTCGTTGCGTAAGCAAATGCTCCTGTGATTTTTGTTCAAAGTCAGCGGAAAATTCGTTGAAATAGAACAAAAAAACTGCTTTAGGATTCGATTTATTCGACTTAAAAAAAAATTGAGTTAATTAAATTTTTTATGTTACAATTTATACCAAATTATAGGCGTTTACCCTGGTTGAGATTCCCGACTTCTCCAACCAGCCAGGAATCTTCCCAAACTCGGTTCACCAAAGCTTTTGAAACTCTTCAGGCTGAGAATCCCGAAAATCCCGAAAATCATGACATTCATCGGAATCATCTGGGAAAATCGCTGACGGGGTGACGAAACAGGCTCAAATGCTTGCTATGTAAAGGTTGTACCATTTTATGGTTAAAAAAAGTAGGTCTGTAGACATCTTGGGGGGGCGACATTAGAGCTAAAAAGTAGACTGTATAAGCGACCTAGCTCTCATACCTGTCTTGATGCAATAGCGAGTGGGGGGAACCACGGCAGTCGCTCATGGTTTTGGGTCTGTGTGCGGAACCTGCGTCCGCACCGCTGTTTGCCCCGTGGAGACCCCCAAGACCGTAATGGTGCGTTTTCCGTAGGCGAATTAAATTCGCCACGGGTCGCACCTCTGCATCGCTTTTTATAGGCAGCAATCGCCTCACAATTACTGTTCATGTTTGTTAGGATAAACCAACCTTCTTTTGTCACATATTTTCGATAACTCTTTTTCCATTTACAGGCGACACTAAATCCTTTAACTTTTTTGGCATTTGTAACTTTTACATTTTCAATAAATAAAGATATTACCGGTTTTTATCCACAATTCTTTAAGGAAAACAAACCAGAATTTTTTAGTTCAATCACGATTATTTTAGTATAAAAAAAAATCAACCCTTGTGTATCTAGCCATTGAGCCAATTTAACCGAACAAAAATCTCGGTCTCCTAAAACCAGAATTTGATAGTTATAAAATAGCCCTATAATATTTAAAATTATTTGTTTTTGCTCTTGAAGTTACCGTAGAACAGTGGAGCATTTATGGGTAATCGGTTATGCATAAAAGGGTTAACTCTTTTGTAATAAGGCGACCCTGTTCAAGGTTTCGTCTCTGAAATATTGCTTGATACCAACTTTGATAGAAGTTCAAAATAAACAGGTGCGACCCGTGGCGAATTTAATTCGCCAAGGTCAAGCGCACCTTAGGAATTGCTCGGTTTTTATAAATGATACTAATCATTAACAAATTATAGTTTTTCCGGACGAAACCTGATTACGTTGAGCCTTATTTACAAGATTTAACCCTTTTACTCATAGCCTGCCGACATTAAAGGCTCAACTGTCTTACGGTAACTTCAAACCAATTAGTTCTATCGATAGCTAAATAGATTTTTTGCTATGCACGTACATGTTTGATTTATCCATTCTCGAATAATTGGAAACCACAAATATTTGACCTCAAATACTTGCAAAGATAAAAATCTCTGTAGTTTTTTACGTCGTGAGTTAAATTGAATGGGTAAAGGGAGTGACTCTGCAATTTTTTTAATTTTGATATTTTTGGGGTCTTGTCTAATTCTTATTATAAGGTAAAAAAACAATAATTGAGATTTAGAAAGTAGATTTTTTAGATGTTTTTGATATAATTATGGTAGCATTTTCAATCTTATTGGTCGTATTGACAAGTTATGGCCTATCTTTTTTTACCATAATTCGCTCAATTTCAGATATATCAAGGGTTACAGGGCGCTTGTCGCCCCCCCAGGGCTTTTACTCCTTGATTACGGTCATAAGAACCTCTGAGACTTTTCCCATCTATAGGAACAATCTATCCAGCAATCGAACCGAGCATACTTTGAAGCCATTTAGCCAAACATTGTTCTAAAGCATCGGGATGAATTCTTTTCTCCTTCGGAGACGCTGCGCGAACAAAAACTCGTCGAAAAGTATCATCACTGGGGATACCATTGGGTAAGTCTAAGAATTATTCTAACCATTGTTGTTTGGCAATCCCATAATTTTCCATGTCCTCCCAGCCCTCTGCACCTCCAATGACGGCTAAAATAGCGATTACTAAAATATCTTTTAGGAGGTGTTTTTGAGTTCTTTGGACTCTAGGCTCTTCGATATATTCGACATAACTTAATAAGTTAGATTCGATAGCATTGATGGAGTTTAACTGTTGGCTTTTTACTTGTTTACATTCAAAGTTTATTTGGGTTTTTAATTGAGAAACAAAACCCTTAATCATTTGCTATTTATCCGTTTTTAAACTCAGATTAAAACTTGATTATAGTTTGACTTTAATTTTTGGTCTAGGAGGATACTTGAATAGTTTTGTAAAGTACATTTTATACAAAATTATATGAGCTTACCCTGAGGTAATAGGGTGCATCTCATATTTGTAAATCTATAACTAAAAGAAGTGTGGGGAGGGTGGTAAGTGTGGGGAGGGTGGCAGGGCTGTTTCATTCTAAATTGCAATATTTTATGCATTTACGAGGATACGTCTTTTCAGCCTTCGATAATTCCGGTTAGTGATGGCTGAAAGACTGTAAACTCGTTACCTAGATCCAGAATGAAATAACCCTG
>NZ_JAAHIE010001189.1:0-1487 GCF_010671945.1 Moorena sp. SIO4E2 | reverse complement strand
TCCCAGGTTCCCTTGAGCTTAACCTTACCTATGCCTTTCTTGTCTGTAAACTTGATAGACTTCTTGTCTGGTGATAACTTCCACCCAGATTGCTTATATTCGACAGACCTAGAGTGCTTCTTAAACCTGGGATACCCTTTTTTGCCAGGGACTTTATTCTTGCAGTTATCAAAGAACCTTTTTATAGCCCTTTCTACATTTTCAACTGAGGCTTGACATGCGTGACTATTAAGGTCTTTTACAAATCCAAAATCATCTCTTAGCTGAGTGTTATAACGGTATAGTTCTTTTTTTCCTACTCCGCGATTGTCCATCCAAAAACGTAGTACTTTATTTCGGACAAAGCGAGCCGTCCTAATAGCTTCATTGATGGCTAGTTTTTGGGGGCTTTTGAGAATAGCTTTGAACTCCATTACCAACACTTAAAACTCACCTCCTTGGGGTTTGGTTTTGCTTACTATTATAGACTACAATTCAGATTTAAAAGTTCCGGAATTAGTAAACATAAAAGCCGTCCTAGAAGGACGGGGCTTGAGACCCAAAATTTTTGGTCAAATTACTCAATAGTGATCATGACACAATACTTTTCCGATGAGATAGCCGAGCGCTCATCTATACAGTGAACTGAAGAAATAAAAGTAGATGTCTTCTTGGTTCCTTCGACCAAAGAAATAATACTAAGCCAGACAAATACAGCAGAATGTATCAAAAAGCCCAATCGGTCGATTATCGAATTTTATAAAGGTAAATCGCTATAAGCTATAGCATTCAAAGGTTTTGGATTATCGAAAAAGCAAAAAGTCGAAGGCAGCAACAAACCAATTGATGTTATACTGCCACAACAATCCTTCTTGTACTGGAATTATTGGAACAGAAGGGGTTTAGAGGATGCGATCACAATAGTCATAGCCTGCGGCATAGATTCGATCGTCAGCCGTTCCTATCAAGCCTTTGGTCTTAACCTGACCCTGGAGGAACGGGAAGCTTTGATTCGGGAAAATGCGGAGTTGCTTTATCAGGCTCAACGGCTCAAGAAAGACCTGAACCTAGCCAAGGAAGCCCTTGCTGAACCAGACATTTTAGACGACGAGAACTGGCGGCTGCGACAGCAAATCCGTGAAATGGGAGGAGTTCCGTACGACGAACAAATTGAGTACATCAGCAACAATCCCAACGAACCTTTTTAGACCCCAAAATTTTTCCAAATTAATTGCGTTCACGAAGTGTCGGCTTGGCCTACGGCCAAGCGTAGCCCGAAGGGCTAATCGCGCCACAAAATAAACCCTGTCAGTAATTGCTAAACCTTTTAAAATTTTACATCTCAATCCCCAGGAGTATTACTTACATCGGGCAAACCAAATTTTTCGACTGTTCTTTTTCCTTAGTTAACGGCTGATAGGTCTTGTGAGCATACGGCTCATATCCCTCAAAACCTGAATAAGTCATCTCACACAATAACCGAGACTTGAGCGGAGAAGGAGGTAAAT
>NZ_JAAHIE010001188.1:0-1487 GCF_010671945.1 Moorena sp. SIO4E2 | reverse complement strand
GCAAAAATCAGCCAAATGGCTTAGTTTGTAATGTGGTACTGCAAAGCTGATATCCCTCACAAGACAGGGATTTAGGTTTGAACAGTTAAAATTAGGAAGCATTACCAACCCCAGACCTATGTTCGAGGAACAACCCCAAGCACTACAGCAAAAGGTCAAACTCTTGGCATTGGAATCAATCCGCCAAGATAATCCATCTCAATGGTTTGAGGTTTTATATTCCGAAGCTAATGGGGATTCAGGGCAAATACCTTGGGCGCGTTTAACAACCCATCCTTATCTACAGGATTGGTTAGAGCGTAATACACCCCAAGGGTCTGGTCGCTCTGCCCTAGTGGTTGGTTGTGGGTTAGGGGATGATGCTGAAGCGTTGGCGCAGCAGGGTTTCCAAGTCACTGCCTTTGATATTTCCCCGACTGCGATCGCATGGTGCCAAAACCGATTTCCCGATTCCCAGGTCAAGTACCAAGTGGCGGATTTATTTGCCTTAGATCCAGCATGGCATCACAAATTTGATTTTGTGTTTGAATGCCGTAACATCCAAGCCTTACCCCTCAAGGTCAGGTCAACTGTGATGAATGCGATCGCATTCTTACTCGCCCCAGGAGGAACCCTGTTAGTTATCACTCGGTTTCGGGATAGCGACACTGAACCAGATGGTCCTCCTTGGCCGTTGTCCGATACAGAACTAGCTTACTTTCAGGAATTGGGCTTACAAGAAATCCGTCGTGATACTGTCCCAGAATCGGAGGATGACCCAATTCAACGGTTGCGTATTGAATATAATCGCGAATATACTCGCCATGGTTCTTAAACGCTTAATTATTGAAATGGGAATGGGAGTAGACCAACACGGTCAAGACCCAACCGTAGCAGCAGCAAGAGCTGTACGCAACGCTATTGCTGACAATGCCTTACCTGGTGTTTGGGAAGTAGCTGGTTTAGAGCATCCCAATCAAATGATAGTTGAAGTTCAAGTCGCCGTGCCTTACCCAGAGCAAGTCCGAGAAGATGAAGTACTGGCTGTACTCCCTTTCGGTCAGAAAACTCTATCCCTTGAGTCCGGTGGAATGGTGGTTCAAGGCAGAGCGATTCCAGAACTTAATGATAAAAATGATGAGATGCTGATTGCTGTTGCAGCGGTTACTGTTTTGGTGGATAGTGATTAGGTAAGCTATCAGCTATCAGCTATCAGCTATCAGCTATCAGCGAACAGCGATTAGCGCTACGCGCACGGGATGAAGCGTTCGCAAAGCTTGGCCTACGGCCTCAGCTTCCGCGCTTATGCGATCGCGTTCAGCTATCAGCATACGGCGGTTTGCATAACGATCAGGTCTTATACTTTCCCTGTTACTTCTAGGCGATTGGCAATGGCATCCACTACGGTTTCAAAAATGCCCAGGGAGTTTTCCACCATGGTGTTGAGGGTATCGAGCAGGGGATTAATTTCACAGATTTCCCAACAACACACCCGTGGATCTTTAACC
>NZ_JAAHIE010001187.1:0-1489 GCF_010671945.1 Moorena sp. SIO4E2 | reverse complement strand
TGTGTTTCTTCTAGATAAATTTGGAGGGAATCCCTATAGTGATCCGCAAGTGACTTTCAATGCTTTATTTCATATCCTTCACGATTTATTAGGAACCGAAGCTGGATTAGTCATCTTTACCTGGCTTGTCTATAGTAAAGGCATTGCTCAAAAAAACTCCAAAGCTACATTAGCGACAGGAAAAAATTAGTAAATACTAATTTTGATATATACCAGTTTTAAATTGGCCAGGGTAATCCTAAGCTATTTAGTATTACTATAGGTTAACAAGTATTATCATTATCAAAAACAAAGTAGTGACAGTGGCGGGGTGCGGAATGTGGGTGATTAATTTATTGTCACTAATAAGCTAGTAAGCGTTCGCGTAGTGTCGGCTATGACCCATCGCCCTCTAACAAATGGGGATCTCTTCGAGACCCCCTTAGCGATGTGCTTTCAAGTCTTCGATTCATAGTATTAGTCATTTGTCAAAAAAATTTAGATGGCTTTGCCCTGGGGGCTAAAGCCATCCGTCTCCTTTGCACCAGGGACAGGCAAACGATCATACCAGTCTTCTAGGATCTGGTATGATCGTTTGTTAACGTTCAGCTGCGAGTGAATGAAATTGTCTGTTTTCTAATTTTAGACAATTGTCAAGGAATCTAAACATCGCTATCTGGGAATGTTGACAGTTTGTTTCCCAATCAAATTCTGAATATGCTACAAAGATGGTTACTTAAGCTAGGTCAACCTTAATCGAGAGGATAGTTTTAAACCGGTGGGAAATTTCAGTCAGCTCTTAGAACCAATTGCTAACCAATTTAGGATTTTAGGTATTCCTGAGCCAGTGGTGCATTGGGGACACCCATTGATGATGGGAATTGTGGTATTGATTATGGGTAGCTTTGTGGGAATAGCAGGATGGCGTGGTCGAGTAGTATCTGAGCCTGAAATAGCACTACAGAGTCGCAGTGATCATCGCAAAATAGCACCCTGGATGTTCATTTTTATCGCAGGTGGCTACACGGGTGGGGTTTTGTCTCTGGTAATGCAGTATCAGCCAATTCTCGAAAGCCCCCACTTTTGGACAGGATCAATCGTACTGATTTTGCTGGCTGCTAATGGGGTGATTGCCTTGACTGGCTTTGGCGGGAACAAACCATTGGTGCGTAGCGTTCATGCCTACTTAGGAAGTACGGCACTTTGCCTGCTATTGCTTCATGTTGTTTTGGGCTTAAAGCTAGGTTTATCGATCTGATGAAGCCTGCCAGTGGTACAGTAGTAAGTCTTGCTTATATTATCGGCCTACTTTCTACAGGGATTCTCCACTTACCGACTGGTGAGATTCCCTGGCAAGAGTATAGAGCTTTGGTAACAGGATTGGTTGTCACAGGGATAGTGGCTGCGATCGCATTCCCCAGGTTCTGGCGCACAGGACCAAAACCAAGATTATGGGTAGCAGCAGGACTAATCTCGGCCTTGGCGGTGGTCTATTTTCAATTGCGGGTAC
>NZ_JAAHIE010001186.1:0-1492 GCF_010671945.1 Moorena sp. SIO4E2 | reverse complement strand
ATGTTGGCTTTATCCTAAGTTACTTTGTAAGCAATCAGGATCCAGCATTCAGCATTCAGCATTCAGCTAATGCGGAAGCTACGCGAACAGCATTTAGCTAGTCAGCCAAGACCTGTAGCTGTTTGAGCCGGTGGTGCGTTACGGGACGGGCTGTTCTAACCAGGGACTAAGAGGCGGAAAACCAGGGCGAGCCAGTCTTATCACGCACCCTACGCCTATTACTACAAGGTCGGGATAGCAACCTTAGTTTATCCGCCAATTGCTCCTTTTGGAAGGGCAGCTGTCACTTTTCCAATCCATTCTAGGATAGATGGCACCTGCTCTTTATTTTCCCATAACCAACGAATGGCTTTAGTTACTTTTTCGGCTTGCTTTGAACTCATCACATTCAAAAACACTTTCTTTCGTTGTTCTAGTTCAGTTTCGTTGCTATTCTGGATTTTTTTGACCACCCACCACTCCATAATAGAAGAGGCAAAGGAATAATTGATCTTATCTTCCGTGTATCGACGTTTAATCACTCCTTGCCCCACTAGAGCATTTAATTCTAGCTCCTGCTGACTAAAAATGTTATCAATATTACTGATATCGTAGCGCTGATTACGCAATCGACCCTTTAGTTCAGACAGGGCAATTAGCATTAACAAGGTTTGCTCGATGGGATTAGATAATTCCCACATCTGTTGAAAGATATGTAGGGTGGTATTTTGAAACTCTTGGGCAAAGGTAACAGGGTCGAGGTCTCCTCCAGCTCGTAACTCTTGGTACAGCAGATAACCGGCATTCTGTAGCAAGACCGGGTGTCCATCAGCAATCTCTTTAATACCATCCCGCAACGCTGGTGTCATCGGCATCCCAAATAGCAGAGTATCTACTTCATTCTTGGTAAATGGCTTAAGTTGTCGAAACAAATAGTGATTGTACCAGGGGGATTTATCTGGGGTGAGACTCGGCCCAAGTTCATTAAGACGGCGAGAGGAGGTAACAATCATGGAGAGGTATTGCCTTTCCTCAGCAAAATAGGCTACGCTGCGACACTCACTTAGAAAGGCTTCCATGTCAGCTTCAGTGTAGGTTTCATGAGTCCGAAAAACAGCATCATAATCATCAGCTAGCAATACTAGGAATTTGTGGTGTGCTCCCAGCTTACCCAAGACTTTTCGGAAATCCTCAGCAGTGCTTTTTCCGTCTTGCAGGAATCCATCAATATCTGCTTGCAGCCCAGGATTGCTGTCGAGTTTAGTTTTAATCAAGCTCAAGACCTTTCCCCAAAAGCCAGACCCTGTGAAGGGATGGATACTGAGGCAATTCACCAACACAATCACTGCTTGCGATGGGTCGGTCTGGTGTACTCGCCAGATTTCCGGCCAAGTCAGTAATTCCAGAAAGGAAGACTTTCCAATGCCCGGACCTCCCCACACTGATAGGTTACTGCGATGGCAGATTTGGTCGAAAGCGGTTTCAATCAGAGCGTTTTGTGGGACGAACCGCA
>NZ_JAAHIE010001185.1:0-1493 GCF_010671945.1 Moorena sp. SIO4E2 | reverse complement strand
GAGGAGAGCCAATCACCATTCCTCTTTCTAAAACCAGATTATTATAGGTAACCTGATTAGGCAAACGATGTCTGAAAATATTTTCACCCCCTTCACGGATGTCCGTTGTGCTTATTTCCGCAGAAATTCCCGATACCTTTTGAAAGCGAATATCTAAGGGATTAGGCACAATTCCAGCAATGAAAAATACGACCATAAAATTAAATCCAACCGGGGGATTTTCAGTCAAAGTAAGTTCCGGAATGGGGAAATTATCTGCCATCACTTACAGCGGTTTTCAATTCGGTGAACTACAAAGTCTTGGGTTTTAGGGAGCAGGGAGCAGGGAGCAGGGAGCAGGGAGCAGGGAGCAGGGAGCAGGGAAGAGAGAAGAGAGAAGTCTAATGATTATAATGGAGGGTTATTAACCTTGAGAGTATTAGCCATTAGTTCTAAACTTTCAATAGCCACTTCATTGCTAGTGGCATTAAATGACGGTGCATCTAATTTCTTAGGGAAAGCATTTATAACTTCCCAGGATACAACTGGTTCACCTGACTCGTCTAACAATTCAATAGTAAGATCTCGCTTTTCGACAGTATTGAGGTTAATCGTGTTAAACCAATCAAATAAATAGCTGTCTTGTCTGACAATTCCTTTCTGTAGGGTTAGGTTAATGGGAGTGTCTAATCCTGGCATGTACTTTGCCCCTTCTTTATAACTCAGGCCATCTCGATAAGTAATCGTTTCAAATTCAATGCTTAATCCCGATACCTCTGAGAAAGCATAGGAATTATCTCCAGCGATGGTGACTCGGTAATAAAATACCGGAATTGGATAAGTATTTTTGATTTGTTCTACTGTGTCTGCCATGATTTATTTATCCTTAATTACTTTAGGTTTAGTTTAAGCTATCAGCTATCAGCTATCAGCTATCAGCTATCAGCTATCAGCTATCAGCTATCATTTATCAGCCATCAGCCATTGGCCTTGGCCTTGGGCGTTGGCCACGCTACGGGAATGGCTCACGGCTGACTGCTGACCACTGACCACTGACTGCTGACCGCTGACCACTGAATGCTTAGAATTTTGAATTTTGAATTTTGAATTTTGAATTTTGAATTTTGAATTTTGAATTTTCAATTCCCCCTATGCTTCCTGTAATTTATGGGAGAATTTCAGGATAATGAACTCAGCCGGACGAACTGCCGCCAGACCAATTTCCACAATCATCCGTCCTTCTAAAATGTCCTGTGCTCTCATGCTTTTACCCAGTCCGATATTAACAAAGAAAGCTTGTTCAGGAGTGCTACCAGCCAGGGCACCTTGTCGCCATAATCCCTCTAGATAATTTTCAATTAGGGACTTCACTTTCAGCCAGGTGATAGTGTTGTTAGACTCAAAGACCACAAATGCAGTGGCTTTCTGAATCGATTCTTCAATGAGATTGAACAGTCTGCGCACAGGGATATAGCGCCATTCATTGTCATTACCCGCTAAAGTCCTTGCTCCCC
>NZ_JAAHIE010001184.1:0-1493 GCF_010671945.1 Moorena sp. SIO4E2 | reverse complement strand
GTTCTGTGCCAATTTCATCGATAACGATCACCTCTGGCATATGGTTTTCCACCGCCTCAATCATCACCTGATGCTGATGTTCTGGGCTAGCCACCTGCATCCGTCGGGCTCGACCAATAGCTGGGTGAGGAATATCGCCATCTCCAGCAATTTCGTTAGAGGTGTCGATAATCACTACCCGTTTGTGTAATTCGTCTGCCAAGACTCGGGCAATTTCCCGTAAAGCAGTGGTTTTGCCTACACCAGGACGCCCCAGCATCAAAATTGACGAACCAGTTTCCACCAAGTCACGAATCATGCCGATGGTACCAAAGACCGCTCGACCCACACGACAGGTTAAGCCAATAATTTCCCCTGGACGGTTCCGAATCGCACTAATGCGGTGCAAGGTGCCCTCAATTCCTGCTCGGTTATCACCGCTAAAGGATCCCACTCGCTCAACACAGTGATTGATTTGTTCGATAGTAACTGGTGTATCAGAAAGGTACTCTGCCCGGTCACGAAAGCGCACTTCTGGGAAGCGACCGAGATCCATAATCACTTCGATCAAACTGTCCCTTTCAGGATGTTGCTCCAATGATGAGCTAATTTCGGCTGGTAAAATGTCTAGTAATTTTGGCAGGTCATCTGTAATTTTTTCACAGTTTGAAATCCCCTGAGTTTTGTCCACTGTTTCTTGGTGTTCCTTGGTAGGTATAGTGGCAAAATCTAGTTGAATATTGTCACTTACCTCTGAGGCTTGACCACTAACGGTCATCGCCTCAACCAAGTTATTTTCATAAACCACTGGTGATTCTTGATTGAATGACACTTGTTGCTCTGAAAGCTTGTTTAGTGGAAAATTCACCATTTGTTTTGACCAAATAAAGCGATTTCTGCTGTTAATTTTTGCCCTGTTCAACTTTCGGTTGTTAGTCAGGTTTTGGATTTAGGTCATGTCTAATTTTACTCCATAATAATTAAAGGTTTTTATGCCAATTTCATCCAACAGTATTCCTCGGTTCAAGTCAAGAACATTCGATACTATCGGGGATTTTTTTGACTGATTTGAGTTGACCCACCAGGGCATGGGCAGTTGCCACAGCCTGCCAGAGCAGATCTGATACATCCTCAAGGTTTCTACAAGAGGGATTAGCAACGAATCCCTGGTGGTGTTCAACGTCTTTGTCATAGTCTTGTTCTAACTTTTCTAGAATCGGTGAGAGTAGAACTCGGGCGTAGCTACCGTAAGCCACACCGGCAACGTAGGGTAGGTTATTTGGTTGTTCGCCTAGGGTGGCCTTTTGGCCAAGGTTGTTGTAAGAACGTTCAACCAGCAATCTACCAACTTGCCCATGCGTCAAAAGCCTAGCTGCTCTTAGTTTGTTGACGGTGTGGTTATTGGTACCACCAGCTAACTGTACGTATCCTGGTAATCCAGCAGCGATGACTTTCTCAGCGAGTTTGATAGCAGCATGAGTTGTGCCCATGCCTATATCCCCACTCATAGGACG
>NZ_JAAHIE010001183.1:0-1496 GCF_010671945.1 Moorena sp. SIO4E2 | reverse complement strand
GGTTGGGAGTAGGGAATTGGGAGTAGGGAATTGGGAATCGGGAATCGGGAATCGGGAATCGGGAATCGGGAATCGGGAATAAGGAATAGGTAAAAAATTTTATGTACCTTTATAGCTTATAGTTATGTAGTGCTTTGTCATAGATAAAAATTAGGTTTGAGGTTACCAGACGATCCGCTAGTATATTCCTTTTTAGTGACAATTACCTCGTTACAGAAAGGAGAATCCAATGGAGAAAAAATATGTTGTGCGCTTGAGCCAAGATGAACGCGATCAATTGAATGAAGTGGTTAAAAAACTCGATGGCAGTAGTCAGAAAGTCAGGCGGGCTCAAATTCTTTTAAAAGCAGATGCCAATGGGCCGAATTGGACGGATGCACGAATAGCCCAAGCCTTTTCGTGTCGGATCAAGACCATTGAGAACATTCGTCAGCGATTGGTAACCCAAGGCTTTGAGCAGACCTTAAATGGCAAAAAACGTGAAAACCCTCCGGTGGAGAAGCTTTTAAACGGAGAGCAGGAAGCTCAAATCATAGCCATGAGACTGGGACCGCCTCCGAAAGGTTACGCCAACTGGACTTTAAGATTGTTGGCAAATAAAGTCGTCGAACTTGGAATTGTTGATTCCATTAGTTATGAGACGGTTCGTCAGACACTAAAAAAAACGGCATGACCCAGCGAAAGATTCAATACTGGGTCATTCCTCCAAAGAACGATGCAGAATTTACCGCTTCTATGGAAGAGGTGCTCGAAACCTATGAGAAACCCTACGATCCATCGGCGCCGGTAGTTTGCATGGACGAGCAACCGGTGCAGTTAATTAAGGAGATCAAAGTGCCGATAGCGGCAACCAGAGAACACGCAAAGCGAATCGATTATGAGTATGAACGGGCTGGCACGGCCAATATATTCATGTTTACCGAAGCCCTTGCCGGTTGGCGGGAAGTGCGTGTCAGAGAGCGTAAAACCAAAATCGACTGGGCTGAAGAGATGGCGGCTTTGTTAGATGGGCGCTACAAAGAAAGTGAGAAAGTAATCCTTGTCTGTGACAACCTCAATACGCATACAAAGGGTGCTTTTTACGAAGCCTTCGAAGCGGATCGTGCGCGTGGCTACGTTAAAAAGATTGAGTTTTGCTACACTCCCAAACATGGCAGTTGGCTAAACATTGCCGAAAACGAGTTAAGTTCGTTGACTCGTCAGTGCGTTGGTCCAAGGCGCATCGGCGATATGGAGACCTTAAGGGAAGAAACAGAGGCTTGGTCAGAGGATGTGAATAATCGCCAGAAAGGCGTTGATTGGCAAATGAAAATCAAAGATGCACGCTGCAAACTCAAATCAGTTTACCCTAAAATTAATACTTGACTAAGCACTAGTCTCTGTTCCCGCAATTTTGCTTATCCTCGCGACGCTGACGCTCAATCTCACGCAGTTTGGCGCGTTCCTTATCAAACTTCTGTCGATTGCAGTTACAATGCAGGCACAGCGGCGAGTTG
>NZ_JAAHIE010001182.1:0-1498 GCF_010671945.1 Moorena sp. SIO4E2 | reverse complement strand
CAAGACAGGCCAAGGAATTTATCAAGGATGCAAGCCTTGTCAAAATTAATGGGTAAGCGTTTCTGCTTCCTCGGTGTTGGATTAGAAAGCGTGAAATCTGAGAAGAAAAAAAAGATAGCTGATATCTTTGAAAAAGCCGATCTGCTATACCTTAGAGATAACCATTCCTATGAAATGGCATTGCAACAGCTTCAACTTGCTAAATCACCTGACTTAGGAGGTGATTTGGCTTTCTTAGATTTGACTATTTATGAAAAGTTTGTCAAACCAGCCCAGCAAGCTAGTGATATTTCCAACATATCCTTCTCTGGAAAATTTTGGTGGGGTGAAGGCAGGGCTGAGTTTTATGCCAAACAGTTAATGCCACTCATTGAGAAGTATAATTGTATGATTCATTTGCTACCAGGACATTTAGGAAATGAAAGAAATGATAATCGCTTCCACGAACGACTGAAGAAATATTTACCCGCTTCTAATTGCCAAATCAACTCATGGAAAAATCCGGAAGAGTTTCTAGCAATCCTGAGGCATATGGATTTTCACATAGGTAATCGCCTGCACTCAATTATACTAGCCGATCTTCTTGGCATTGCCAATATTGGAATTGTTAATTCCGAATCAAAAATTAAGCATTACATTGATAAGTCAGAAATGCTACCGACAGCAAGAGTGGTAAATTTTATGGAGCCCTTGTCTCTAGAGCGGATAGAAACCATTTTCAAAAATTACAAAAGACCAGAAGAGTTTATCTGCCAAGAATCAAAAACTGCGAAAGAATGTCTTGATAAAGTTTTTGCCAATAGATAGTTTTCCCTTTATTCAACTACACTAATAAATCTTATGAAACTACTGCATGTTGAAAAAATCATTGCTAATGACACAGTGAGACTTGTTGGTCTCGTGCAGGTTGATAGCCTTGACCAAGAAATAGAGATTTATTTTGAATATCCTCAACGATTCGCTGATTTTGTCAGTGAAAGCGCCGATGCTTTTGTTCCTGCCTTACTTTTACCGGCAATGGAGAAAGGTGAAAATCTGGAGATAAAACCGCTGATGTCCGCGAAACTTTTCCGAAATTTACCTACCATACAAGATATCTTTCATCAGTGGTATCCATCCCAGCTTAAAAAAGTTTTAGTTACCGCAGAATCCCCAACAAACTATGATCAAAAATCCCTTAGCAAAGTTGGGGCATTTTTCTCCTTGGGAGTGGATTCGTTTTATACCTTTATTAAACATACGAAGACCCGTAGCGACCTTGCACTTCCCCTTTCTCATTTAATTTACATGAAAGGCATTGAGCGACCTTTACGCATTTATAAACATGGTCAAGAAAAAAAGGTAATCTCAAGGATTATGGAAGTTGCCCATGCAGCCAGTATAGATTGTATTGTCGGTGAAACAAATATCCGCAATCATTTTAACTTACAATGGGGACCTTATTATCATGGGGCTGGCTTGGCTTCAGTGTCACTTTCTCTTTCAGCAGGTTTAGAAA
>NZ_JAAHIE010001181.1:0-1502 GCF_010671945.1 Moorena sp. SIO4E2 | reverse complement strand
TGTCAGAAGTCAAACTCTTGCGCTTCTTGATGCAGTCGCTCATGGGGGAAACCCCCAAGACCGCTTAGGTGCGCTTTCCGTTGGCGAATTAAATTCGCCACGGGTCGCACCTCTGCATCGCTTACAAAGGGTGTGAGACTTTTGTCATGTCCTAACTGCCCTGGCGATTGCTATCAGACGGGCTTGCCCGGAAATTGAAACGGGCAAGATGCCCATTCCACAGCCAGATGCCCATTCCACAGCCTGATGCCCATGCCACAGCCTGATGCCCATGCCACAGCCTGATGCCCATGCCACAGCCTGATGCCCATGCCACAGCCTGATGCCCATGCCACAGCCTGATGCCCATGCCACAGCCTGATGCCGATTCCACAGCCAGATGCCCATTCCACCCACCGGCTCAAACAGTAACTGTTCCCGACTCCCGACTCCCGACTCCCGACTCCTGACACCCCACACCCCACACCCCACACCCCACACCCTACTCCCTATTCCCTGAATCATTGCATAGGTTCAGGAATCTCTCAGATATGGCCAAGTAGGGAATAATTCAATATCCGATATGAAACTTAAGCACGTCTTATGCTTGGGACTTCTCAGTGTCTGCCTCACTCCTGGGGAATTGCCTGTTGTGGCTAGATTCCTCACTTTACCAGCACTGGCTCAGGAACAAAACACTGTGAGCCCAGAGCAAGAAGGGACTATAACCCCTAGTGATGCCATAGTTGAAGTAGACAGTAAGAAAGCAGAACCGGATAAACTCCTGAACCACGGAATTAGTCACTTTGGTCGCAGTAAGTTCCCAGAAGCATTACAGTCTTGGCAGCAAGTATTGGTAATTTATAAACAAATTCGATACCCCGAGGGTGAAGCTAACTCCTTGACTAGTTTGGGTAATGCATACGGTACTCTGGGAGAGTACAAAACAGCCATTGATTACCACCAAAACTCCTTAGTTATTGCTCAGGAAATCACCGATCGCCTGGGTGAAGCTAACCACCTGAGTAATATGGGTAGTGCGTACAATGGTCTAGGATACTACAAAACAGCGATTGATTACTACCAACAATCCTTAGACATTTTTAGGGAAATCGGAAACCGCGAGGCTGAAGCTAAATCCCTGAGAGGTCTGGGTCTTGCATACGGTAATCTGGAAGAGTACAAAAAAGCGATTGATTACCACCAACAATCTTTAGCTATTGCTAGGAAAATCGGAAACCGCGAGGTTGAAGCTAACTCCCTGAATAATCTGGGTGGTGCATACTATTATCTAGGAGAGTACAAACAAGTCATTGATTACCAGGAACAATCGATAGCTATTGCTAGGGAAATCGGAAACCGCGAGGGTGAAGCTGGTTCCCTGAATAATCTGGGTAATGCATACTATGAGTTGGGAGACTACAAAAAAGCCATTGATTACCACCAACAATCTTTAGCTATTGCTAGGACAATTAGAGACCTCATTGGTGAAGCTAACTCCCTGGGTAATCTGGGTAATGCAT
>NZ_JAAHIE010001180.1:0-1504 GCF_010671945.1 Moorena sp. SIO4E2 | reverse complement strand
ATCAGATAAACCCAAAAATGCAATGATGGTACTCATCACAATCTTGGGATTGCTATAGAAGTCTTCACTCTTCACTATTAAAAATTGTTCTCTCGGAAAAATCTCCATCCATCGTTTTAACTTATAGACGTAAAGACTTCCTAACAAATTATTTGGATGTCGATAACCGGTCTGTAATAGCTCTGATTCGGTTAAAGTTTGCAGTCGTTGCTTTTCTAGAGCTAGGGCATCTTCTAGAGTTCGCTTTTCTCGACCATGATAAAAATTGTGATAGTAACAAGAGATGGCGCGATCAACGGGATTTCTCAATAAAACAATGAGCTTAACCTTGGGGAAAAACTGAAACATCCGTTGGGCAGATTCAGTGCAGTCAAAATAATTAGGGCTTGCTTCCCCAGCTAAAAAATTAGGAGTGTCGGTAATGGATGGAAAATGGGCGAGATACCAATCAATCCCTTGATTATAATATTTACTGAAAAAATTTAACTCTTTTTTATGAGGAGACATAATTTGTGGATAACGACTCAGATACATATATAATGAAGATGTACCACATCTAGCCGCTCCAATAATCACGAAGTCTGGACCATGCTCTTTTTTAGGTTTCCAGTCAACCTCGGCCAGGTTGGGATTGGATGCAACTGCCTTTTTATAAGCGCTAGTTTGGTAACAGCTAATCGCCTCTTCAAGTTGCCCTTGCTCGGTTAGCACATCCCCTAAATTCCCCCAAGCCAGAGGAAAATCTGGTTCCCGTTCGATGCACTGTCGATAAAAGGTGATAAGTTGCTGTAACTGTTCTGATTCAATCCAGGTGTACTGTAGGTCTACATAAGCTCGCTTAAAACAGGGGTCAAGCTCAATCGCTTTTTGATAAGACTCAATGGCTTCTTTGAATCGACTTTGCCCTCTAAGGAGTTGACCTAACTGATGATAATCTTTAGCGCTAGAGTTGGGATTACTATCGACCAATTGTCGATAGTAGTTCATGGCTTGGTGATTTCGAGGATTATTCTCGACCGCCTGTTGATAAAGTGCGATCGCATCTTCCATCTTGCCCTGGGATTTGAGTATCTCCCCCAAACGATAGTAAACTTGGAGTAAATTGGGCTTTAACTGAAGCGCTTGTCGATAACAGGTGATGGCTTGGTCTGGTTTGCCTAGAGACCACAGCCTGTTGCCCAACTTAACATGCTCCTCTGGTTTAGCCCAATTCGGCTCTAGGGTGAGGGCTTGATACCAACACTCCGTAGCCTCGTCCTGTTGACCAGTCTGAGCGAAAACCCGAGCCAAGTTACGGTAAGCTCCAGCAAATTTGGGGTCAATTGCGATCGCTTTTTCGTAACATGCGATCGCTTCCGGCCACTGTTGCTGTTGAGCATACAGACTACCCCGATTATCCTGGTTTACCTATAGGGGAAATTGAGGGATTTTTAGCAGAGGTGGACACCAAAGATTATTTGCAGTTGGTAGCAGAATTTCGGAATTGGGTGAGGAAGGGTTAAAC
>NZ_JAAHIE010000118.1:0-16243 GCF_010671945.1 Moorena sp. SIO4E2 | reverse complement strand
CTCCTGAAGGGGTCGGGTTTTCACCGCCATCCAAACAGTCAGTTAGGTTTGAAGGTTTTTTAGTCCTTCTTTCCCCCAGCTCATACCCCTTATGTAATAAGGCTCTTAGCTGGAACGAGCCGCACTTCAATGAAGCTTTTACCTGAGAGTCTGACGTTTATGAACCGACTACAAAGGATTTATAGGTTAATTTTCCCAATCGTAGAGAGGTCGTGCCTCAGGGTTGCTCAGAATCTTTTCTCTCCTTTGCCGTACCGCTCAAGATGATGCGATTATATCACATTTTGGAGCTCCTAACCCCCACCTGAACGAGGTGAAAGAAGTTACCGTAAGACAGTTGAGCGATAGGCGCGACAGCCTGTGAGTCATAAGTTTAAGTTATATGAAATAAGGCGAGCCTGTCTAAGGTTTCGTCTCCGGGGAATGCGTCGCTCATTTTTTTTCAAATAAATATACTTAATTTATATGCTTATATGCTATCCAATGGTGTTTAAAGTCCTAACCTATAACCTTAGACATCTTAGCTTAATTTTCCAGTAACCGTCAAAATCCCACTCTTACCGCTAATCAGGTACTTCGCTCATGCTTAGCTGTCTCCAGCCATGGTAAGCTTCGACCAGTTGGCTTACAGAAGTCATTCCTTACCAACTCATTTTTGGGGATATTTTCAGTGTACAGTTAAGCCATTTCTTGAGCAAAGATAGATCAGTACCAGTGTATGGGCATCCTTTAACTCAATGACAGGTCATAATCTCAGATACATCAACAGGTTGTTAGGAGCACATTGTCTTTAAATGCAGGGAACTTTGAGTGAAATTGATATCCGTAGCATCCTGCAACTGATCGAGCTAGGTCAGCGAACCGGGGAACTCTTAGTCGAGGCATACAGCCCTCACCCTAGTAGCAAGGCTAGCAATAGTGGCAGCAATCGTTTTACCTCAGCTAGACTTTACCAGCAGCCAAAACTACCAAGTCCGCGTCCGTATTGGTTTGTATTCTTCCTGAATGGCCAGATTGCCTATGCTGCTGACAGCGATGGGAGCTTGACGCGCCTGCATGATTATCTACGCCGCTATAAAGCCAATGATGCTCTCGATAAATTGGAAAGTCTGTCGATTGCGGCTACCAATGCTCTAGAGTATGGTTACCTTTGGGCTTTGTTAGAAAAGCATGTGATCACACCAAACCAAGGGCGAAGCATCATTCAAAGCATGGTTAATGAAACCCTTTTTGATTTGCTGAGCCTTCACCATGGCTACTTTGTATTTGAAATTGGTCCGGCATTAGCACCGCAACTTACTACCTTAGAAATAGAACCATTGGTCAGAGAGATGATGAAGCAGGTGCAGGAGTGGAAGCAATTGTGCCCTCATATCCAATCTCCCCATCAGTGTCCAATGATTACTGCCCATGACCAGTTACAGGCTACACTGCCGGAAAAATCCTTTAGACTCATAAGCAGTTGGGTAGATGGCAAAACTTCTCTACGCCAGTTGTCCCGTTATCTCCATCGCGACCTAATCACCGTAGCTCGGGCTATTCATCCCTATGTACAACAGGGGTCAATCCAAATGGTGACCCCCAAAGAAGCAGATACGCCAGCCATTGAAGAGCAATGGGAGTTCAAGAAAGTTACACGATCTGTTGTCTGTGTTGATGATGATCTCGCAGTTGGAAAAGCTGTGGAATATACCCTAGAAGCCAAAGGTTATAAAGTCACAGCAATACAGAAGCCCCTAAAGGCTCTGAGTCAGGTTTTCCAACTCCAACCCGATCTCATCCTCTGTGACCTAGTAATGCCCGACCTAGATGGTTATGAGCTTTGTGGCATGTTACGCCAATCCACAGCATTTCGGCAAACCCCCATCATCATGCTCACAGGCAAAGATGGCTTTATTGATCGGGTCAGAGCGCGAATGGTAGGTGCAACTGACTACTTAACCAAGCCCTTCGGAGATCATGAGTTATTGATGCTTTTGGAGAAATACATTTGGTCGAGGTGATCTAGAACAATACCAAGGTAGTAATGCCCTGAGCAAAGAATTAGATCAAGGGGAGAATATTGCTCTGTCAGCCTTTGAGTTATTAATAGAGGCGTCTAACCTATCAGTTAATTAACCAACACTATCCTAATTAAACCCACTGGTCAAGCTAGGAGCTTCCACAAATTCAAGAAAAATATAGTCTTTCTTGCTATCACCACCGATAGATGAGGGATACTGTAATCATGATTTAATTTATAGACCCAAATCGGGCTGTGGTTTAATTTCACGACCTTTCCCGAGGGTCGAGCTAGGAGTTATGAGTAAAGTTTTAGTTGTAGAAGACAGCCTTGCTCAACGGCAGATGATCTCAGACCTCCTTAAAGGTAGTGGTTTGAAGGTGGATGTTGCCAGTGATGGTGTTGAGGCTTTAGAACATATTTTAGAGTCTTGTCCAGATGTAGTTGTCTTGGATATAGTGATGCCACGCATGAATGGCTATGAGGTCTGTCGGCGTCTTAAGGCTGACCCCAAAACTCAGAATGTGCCAGTGGTGATGTGTTCTTCAAAAGGTGAAGAATTTGACCGCTATTGGGGCATGAGGCAAGGTGCAGATGCATACATTGCGAAGCCTTTTCAGCCAACGGAGTTGATTGGAACAGTTAGACAGCTACTCAGAAGATAAATATATTGGTATTTGACGGGAATGGTTGCTAATTCGGACTTTGTAACTGACTCGGCTCTTGAACAAGCCCCAGAATTGCAGGAATTGGAAAGTCCTGAAGGCGAACTATACCTGCGATTTTATCTGCCATCTGGTGATGAATTTGCTCTGCCGGCTACTGGTATCAAAGAGGTAATTGACCCCTCCCCTGAACAAATTACTCCTATTCCTAATGCTTCCCCTTTATTGTTGGGGACCTTCAATCGACGTGGACGGGTAATTTGGGTCTCAGATCTGGGTCAGTTTCTGGGGGATAAAACGGTTTTAAATACAGACCGTATAGAAATCCCTGTTATTGCTATTGAAGATCAAGACACTATGCTGGGGTTGGCAGTTCAACAAATTGTCTGTACAGACTGGCTGGATGTGGAAAAGTTACATATGCCTACCAATGTTGCCGATAGTATGACTCCTTTCTTACGCGGTGAGTGGTTGCTAGACATTGAGTCTAATCAGGTTCTGCGACTACTTGATCATGTGGCGATTATACGCTCAGCAAGGTGGGCAGCCTAAAAATAATTATTAAAAATTGAACATTAAAAATTAGTTGGATTAATTATTATTAAATATTAATTTTTAATGCTTCGGGAGGAGGTAAATGGCATCCAGTATAAATTACCCCCAGCTGTATGGGGAAGCCGAAAAAGCCTATATGCAGGGCAAATACCAAGAAGCGGCAACACTCGTTGATCGTTTGATTGAGGATTTCCCCAATGAACCCAGTGCGCTGCTACTGCGGGGTCATATTTACTGCTATGGTCTACAGCAGTACGATTTGGCTCGGCAACAGTATGAATCAGTACTCAATCTGACCTCTGAGCCGGATTTTGTTAATTATGCCAATAACGGTCTAGAGTACGCCCAGCAATCCACAAATGGTCATCAAGATCCTGGGTTATCACCTGATGATGTCAATACATCACAGGTGAAACTAGATGAGACTGAGGAGTTGAGTGCAGAACCCACAGAAGGAAATTGGCAAGACTTCGCTGATTTTAATGATATCAGTGAATTTGACCCGGAAAGCTTAAGTTTTGATAACACAGGGGTTGATGATTTTGCTTCAGAATCCACCTCACCCTTTAAGGAGTCTTTTCAAGATTCCACTAGTGATAGTGATGAAGGAGCCATAGAGTTACAGTCTGCTGATAATCTAGACCCTTTTAGTATGGTCAGTGACTTAGAAGAAGACAGTGAGGATTTAGAGAGTTGGGAAATTGGCTCTGATTTAGAACTCGATGTTAATGCTGTCAGTAGTCAGACTTGTTACAATGGCACAGAAGGACACTTTCCTGAACTCTCTCAAGAGGAGGGTCTACAAACATTTATGGTGTCTCCTGAGGAGAATTTAGACGAAGAGCTCTCTTATGGTTCAGAACAGTTAACTAGTGAATCTAGCACAGTTGAGTTTAACGTCCTGGCTGAAGAAGAATTAGAGTCTCTGGCAGATTACGAGTTTAGTGATCTCGAGGAGCAATCAAAGAATTCCTTTGTTGAAGCCGCAACCCTGTTAATGAATTCACCAGAGCTTGAGGGGAATTTTTCCCCGACTCCAAGTTCTGATCCTACCCCGACTACCGAAGAAAATTATTCCAGGACCGAGCAGTCTTTGGAAACAGAGAAACCAACTTCTGGGGATACTCAAGCCTATGCTGACAATCAAGAGGACTTAGAATATCTCAATCAGGCTCCTGACTCTACTGAACCCTATTTATCGGGAAACTATGGCTCGGATGAGCAACTTTTGGACTCAGCTTATGAACACAATGGGTTAAACTCTCCAAGCCCAGACCAAATTAATTTGGAATCCTTTGATGATGATTCTTGGACAATGGATGATGTAACGGAATCAGAAGAGGAAATCTTGTCAGGAATTGAAGCACATCAAGGGGTAAAAGAGGGTTTTTTAGATGAGTTTGACCTATTTGATGATGATTTAGATTCAATCCCTGATTTCTCTGTTGATGATCAGCAACCACTGTCCAATGAGAGTGATGACAATAGTGATTTTGATGTATTAAGCACTACTGGCTCAACACTGGGAAGTACTGGGTCAATGGAGATGAACACCAGTGGTGTTAGTGCTGTACCCAGTCATGATTATCCGTCAGCCACTGGGAATGAGGAGCTATTTAGCCTTAGTAGTGCCACCGAGCCAATCCCTATTTATAATCCCACTAAAGACATTGACAAAGAGCTGGTTGTTAGTATTGACCAAGGTCGACTAGCTCCCATAGAAAACGCTCCTGTCAACCAGAAGAATTGGATGACTGCCTTGATTACTGGCGCGGTCTCAATGGTGGTGGTAGCGGGGGTGAGTGCTGGAGCACAATACATGGTTAGAGATAATCCATCCTTCAAAAACCACGTGCGAAATACTAGTATTATGATGACCCTAGCCGCTGGTGTTGCCAGTTTTGGTACTACTCTGGCTGTGGGAAATATTACAGCTAGGCAGATTAGACGTAGTACCGAAAACCTGAAAACCCAGTTTGAAGGAGTCTCTCAGGGTAATCTCAATGCCCATGCTACGATCTATTCCCAGGACGAATTGGGTCAGTTAGCCCATAGTTTCAACCAAATGGCTAGAGTCATCTTGACAACGATGACGGAAGCACAACGAAAGGCAGAAGAGCAAGAACAGGCAAAAGAAGACCTCCAACGCCAGGTAATTCGATTGCTTGATGATGTGGAAGGGGCAGCACGGGGGGATTTAACGGTACAAGCAGAGGTAACTGCGGATGTGTTGGGGGCAGTTGCTGATTCCTTCAACCTGACCATTCAAAACCTACGGGAAATTGTACAACAAGTCAAGCAGGCAGTCCGTCAGGTGACCAAATGTTCCACCGATAGTGAGTCCTTTGCCCGTA
Organism: Moorena sp. SIO4E2; assembly: GCF_010671945.1. Classification (NCBI taxonomy): domain Bacteria; kingdom Bacillati; phylum Cyanobacteriota; class Cyanophyceae; order Coleofasciculales; family Coleofasciculaceae; genus Moorena; species Moorena sp. SIO4E2. The sequence continues at coordinate 10,667 of NZ_JAAHIE010000118.1, read as the reverse complement.
GCTTGTCTTCTGATGCTTTACGGCAAGCTGAGGAACTGGCGGTGACCCTGAACTCTGTACAGGTGATGACCGATGCTATTCAGCGGGTGGCAGAGAGTGCAAGAGAAGCTGAGGAAGTTGCCCGCTCAGCCTCGGCTACTGCTCTCAAAGGTGGTGAGGCTGTGGAGCGCACTGTGGCAGGAATTTTGCAAATTCGTGAGACTGTAGCAGAAACGACTCGTAAAGTCAAGCGTTTGGCAGAATCTTCCCAGGAAATTTCTAAAATTGTTACATCGATTTCTACCATTGCCTCCCGAACGAATTTGTTAGCACTCAATGCTAGTATTGAGGCGGCAAGAGCTGGAGAAGCTGGTCGAGGCTTTGCTGTTGTTGCGGATGAGGTACGACAGCTCGCTGATAAGTCAGCCAAGGCACTCAAGGATATTGAACATATTGTCTTGCAAATCCAGAGTGAAACCGGTTCAGTTATGACAGCTATGGAAGAAGGCACCCAACAGGTGATTGAAGGTACTAAACGAGCAGAACAAGCCAAGCGATCGCTAGAAGATATTGTGCAAGTGGCAAACCGGATCGATGCTTTAGTACGTGCCATCACTGCGGATACTATCGAGCAAACTGAAACATCCCGTGCTGTTGCCCAAGTGATGCAATCCGTTGAGTTAACTGCTCAAGAAACCTCCCAAGAAGCCCAAAGGGTTTCTGGAGCTTTGCAAAACTTGGTGGGTGTGGCGGGAGAGTTGCGGACATTTGTTGAGCGTTTCCGTGTGGAAGCGAATGATGGGAAATGATCGACTAATGGCTAAAACTACCAGCCTCGGGTTATGGAGTCAGCGTTTACTGGCGGCGATTTTCTTAGCTGGGCAAGTGATACTTCATCTACTGACTGGGAAGATTCACCGCCGCAATACTATCGAGCAAATGGTAACCGTTGGACCAGAGTCTCTGATAATTGCTTTGCTCACTGCTACTGTAATCGGTATGGTGTTTACCATTCAGGTAACACGAGAGTTCATTAATTTTGGTGCCACGAATGCCATTGGGGGAGTCTTGGCTCTAGCTTTGGCTAGGGAATTGGCTCCGGTGTTGACTGCTGTGGTTTTGGCAGGACGAGTTGGTTCGGCATTTGCTGCAGAAATTGGTACGATGCGCGTTTCAGAGCAAATTGATGCTTTGTATATGCTCAAGACTGACCCGATTGATTACTTAGTGATTCCTCGGGTTATTGCTTGTTGTCTGATGCTGCCAGTGTTGACCATTCTCGCAATTGTGACTGGTATGGTAGGAGGAGTGGTACTGGCTCAAAATCTTTATGGTATTCCCCAGTCTGTGTTTCTTGATTCCGCTCGTAACTTCCTAGGAATTTGGGACTTGTTCTCTGCTGCTATTAAATCTTTAGTGTTTGGGCTGTTGATTGCTGTGATTGGTTGTAGCTGGGGGTTAACCACTACAGGAGGGGCTAAGGGTGTGGGTCAATCTACCACCACTGCTGTGGTTACTGCTTTGCTAGCAATTTTTATTAGCAACTTTTTATTATCATGGTTGATGTTCCAAGGGATGGGTAGTGCGGTGATCAGCTGAATAGCTTGTTGATCGTTCATTGTTAATTGCCCAAAAGCAATCCGTTAACAGACACTCACAAACCAGTAATCTTCCCTCAAGGTCTGTAGCTGTTCAAAATTCCCTAAAACCTGACCTGATCAGGATTAATCGACAGATCAGTTAATTTAGAATAGATCAATCGCACTTTGTGTAGCGGTCGATTCCTTTTCCTTTCGGAAACTTCCAAGAGCTCCACTTAACCCTATTGTCCACACTGTTCAGTTTTACAACTTCACTAATGTCCCAGTCGTATTTTGATACCGAAAGCAAAACTCACAAGTCGTTTGAATTACCTGGTGCTAGACCCCAATACAATCCTGACCGCCCAGGACAAGTGGAGCATATTTTCCTGGATTTAACTCTGGATATCCCCCTCCAAAGGGTTAGCGGTACCTGCACCATCACCCTCAAACCAATACGCAATGGCATTAAACAGCTAGTACTTGATGCGGTCAACTTGACTATCGCCTCAGTGCAGGTTGACCAAATCCCCCAGCCCTTTGACTATGACGGGGAACAACTACAGATCCACCTACTTAACCCCGCTGTTGTTGGAAAAGCGATTAAGATTGCGATCGCATACAGTGTAGACAACCCCCAGCGGGGTATTTACTTCATTCATCCAAACCAGCACTACCCCAACAAACCTACCCAAGTTTGGACCCAAGGAGAAGATGAAGACTCTCGCTTCTGGTTCCCTTGTTTCGATTATCCTGGTCAACTTGCTACCTCCGAAATCCGCGTTAGATTGCCAAAACCCCTGATTGCTATCTCCAACGGGGAACTAATTGCTACAGAAGAAGACGGCAATGAAACGATATACCACTGGCGGCAGCAAGAAGTTCATCCCACTTACCTGATGACTCTAGCCGTAGGGGACTTTGCGGAAATTCGGGATGAATGGCAGGGCAAACCAGTAAACTACTACGTGGAGAAGGGGCGAGAGGAGGATGCTCGCCGCAGCATGGGCAAAACTCCTGGAATGATAGAGTTCTTGAGTGAAACCTTTGCCTATCCCTACCCCTATCCGAAATACGCCCAAGTCTGTGTAGATGACTTCATCTTTGGTGGTATGGAAAACACCTCCACCACTCTGTTAACAGACCGTTGCTTGGTCGATGAACGAGCAGCTATCGATAACCAACGGACTGAAAGCCTTGTGGTTCACGAACTTGCTCATCAGTGGTTTGGGGACTTAGTGGTGATTAAACACTGGTCCCATGCCTGGATTAAGGAAGGCATGGCATCCTACACAGAAGTGTTTTGGACCGAAAATGAGTATGGTAAAGATGATGCTGCCTACTACCTACTCAATGAAGCACGCAGTTATATATCAGAAGATAGTTCCCGTTACCGCCGCCCCATGGTTACCCATGTCTATCGAGAAGCTATTGAACTCTACGATAGGCACCTTTATGAAAAAGGTGCTTGCGTCTATCATATGATTCGGGCAGAGTTAGGGGAAGACTTGTTCTGGAAAGCAATCCAAACCTTTGTTCAAGATAATGCTCACAAAACCGTAGAAACCATTGACCTGCTAAGGGCGATTGAAAAAGCTACCGGTCGTAATCTGTTATTCCTATTTGACCAGTACGTCTTCCGGGGGGGTCATCCTGATTACAAAGTTGCCTATTCCTGGGATGGGGATAGCCAGTTGGCTAAACTGACAGTAACCCAAACTCAGGCAAAAGATAGTAAAACGGGTAGCGATAGTGAGCTATTTGACCTGAAAATCCCGATTGCCTTTGGTTACACCCAGCTCGAAGACGATTCTCCTGTGAAAACCTCTAATGAAACCTGTCTACAGAAATTTACGGTCAGGGTTCATGAACGGGAACAAAGTTTCTATTTCCCACTGGCGAAAAAACCTAACTTAATTAGCTTCGACCACGGGAATAATTACCTGAAAACCGTTTCCCTAGAATACCCAATAGCCGAACTCAAAGCCCAGCTGAAATTTGACCCAGACCCCATCTCCCGTATCTATGCAGGGAAAGCCTTGGCGAAAAAGGGAGGATTAGAAGCAGTACAAGCATTGTCTGATGCCCTTACTAGTGACTCATTCTGGGGTGTTCGTTTAGAAATAGCCAAACAATTAGCTAAGGTAAAACTAGATCAAGCTGAAGCCGCCTTAATTGCTGGCTTGTCCGCTCAAAATCCCCGTGTGCGTCGTGCCGTTGTCCAAGCCTTGGGTGACGTGAAGACTCCAGAAAGCTACAATGCTCTCAAGCAATTACTAGAAAAAGGGGATGCCAGCTACTACGTAGAAGCTTCAGCAGCCAGGTCACTTGGGGGAATGGTTTCGGCAAGCCTTAAGGATAGAGAAGATGAAGTAATCCAATTGCTCACAAAAGTACTTCAAGAACGGAGTGGTTGGAATGAAGTAGTACGTAGCGGTGCCATTGGTGGCTTAAGTCAAATTAAATCTTCACCTATTGCCTTAGACGTAATTTTAGAATATACCACTCCTGGCATACCTCAACCCCTTCGTATAACAGCGATTCGAGCTTTAGGAGAGATTTCTACAGGTCAGACTCCCAATAAAATAGAGTCGATCCTGGAGCAATTAGAAGAACTGTCCCGTGAAACCTTCTATTTGACTCAAGTGACCATAGTTGGTGCCCTAGGAAAAATGGAAACTCCGAAAGCCATGGATATTTTGCGATCGCTTTTAGAGCATACTCCTGATGGGCGAATTCGTCGCATTGCAGAAGAAGCCATTCAGAAAGTCCAGAAAACCATTGGCTCTGACAAAGCCATTAAACAGCTACGGGACGAACTTGACAAACTTAAAAAAGATAATCAGGAACTCAAAAGCCGCCTGGAAAACTTGGAAGCCAAATCTAATCAAGCATGAAGTCTTTCTTTTACAGCTTCTAATTAAATTTCGTAAGCATTCAGCTCTCAGCTCTCAGCTCTCAGCTCTCAGCTCTCAGCTCTCAGCTCTCAGCTCTCAGCCAAAGGCCAAGGCTGACGGCTGACCGCTGACCGCTGAATGCTTACAATTTCTACTTAAATTTCTACAGTAAACACTGACCCTGATGGTTGATTATTTTCTACAAATATTCTACCACCATGGGCTTCAACTGCCATTTTACAGAACGTTAATCCCAGACCAGTTTGATAAATTCCAGTCATTAAATTTCCCACATCGTACTTATCAAAAATACGTTTTCGCAATTCTTCATTAATCCCAGGTCCAGAATCAGCAATGCGAATTATAGCTTGGGGTTCGGGATATACTGGATAATCTACTTGCAGTATAATTTTACTTTGTGAAGGAGAAAATTTGATGGCATTTGAGAGCAAGTTATCTAAGACACGCCGGATTAAATTAGCATCAATTAAAAGAGTATTACTGGATTCTGGTATATCGCTAACTAGCTGAATGTTTTTCTCGTGAGCAATGGCTTGGAAATCTAAGACTACCTCTTGTTCGAGTGCATTGAAATCCACCAAGTCTCGATGAAGGGTAAGTTTTCCCGATTGTAACTTCGCCATCATCAATAAGTTATCCGTCATTGAGCGCAGCTGGAGAGCTGATTTCAAGATTTGTTCAGTCTTTCTTTGCTGTTTTTCTTTGAGTTCAGTTTGCTGCAAAATCTCACAAGATATGATAATATTAGCCAAAGGATGTCTCAAATCATGCACGATCATATGAGACATATCTTCCCTCAGCTGTAGAGTAGCAGCTAGTTCATCATGTTGTTTTTTAATCCGCAACATCGAACGCACTCTAGATCGCAGTTCGATTCCACTAACAGGTTTACCTAGGAAATCATCGGCTCCTGCATCCAGGCATCGGGCAAGATCTTCCTTAGAATTGAGAGCCGTTACGATAATAATCGGGATATGGTGCCACTTTGGGTGAGACTTAATCCGATGGCAAACCTCTATACCATCAAGTTCTGGCATCATTACGTCCAATAAGATTACGTCCGGTTGAATTTTTTCTAGACCGTTTAATGCCTCTTGACCACAAGAGGCATAGCTCAAGTTGTAACCTTCCTTGAATAGCAGAGCCTCAATGACATCAAACCCACAGGGTTCATCATCAACTACTAGTATAGAGTTTTGACTATCCATCAATAACACCCTTTATGCGCTTGAATAGTTCACCATATTAAATATAGATATCTGGGATTTATTTTGGCTAATATAAATTATTATACCATTAATTTATATACGATTGATTAGTATGTTTAAACCTACTTGGGACTGATAAATAATGACTAATCACGCTAATCACGAATAACTAATTACTAACTAATTGCAAATCCTTAACCTCTACATGAACATACTGTTGAATAGTACTGACCAAGTTTTTCAGACTCACTGGTTTAGAGATGTATTCGTCCGCGCCAGCTCCTAGACATTTCTCCTTATCCCCTGGCATCGCCAGTGCTGTTACGGCAATAATCGGAATTTCTCTAGTCTTCTGATTGTCTCGAATTCGCTTAATCGCTTCAATACCGTCCATATCTGGCATCTGAATATCCATCATAATCAGCTGTGGGTGGTACTCTTTAGCCTGGCTAATCGCTTCCCAGCCATTCTTGGCTAATATCAACCGATAGCCTTTGCTGAGCAAGTAATCCCAAATCGTCTTAATGTTAGTTTCATTATCCTCTGCAATTAAGATTAACGGTGACTCTGGAGCTGTTTGAGGCATAACCACCAGAGCAGTTTCAGCATGGTTGACTGACTCTGGTGTTTCTAAACGACCCAAAATTTTGCTAATTGTTGAGCGCAACAGTTGGCGGGAGACTGGTTTAACCAGATATTCAGAAGCACCCATCTCCAACGCTTGCGATCGCTCATCCACTACAGAAAGAATCATCACTGGGATGTGTTGGGTTTGGGGATGAGCTTTTAGCTGAGCCAAAACCTTCCAGCCAGACACCTTCGGCAATTGCAAATCTAGAATAATCACCCCTGGGTTGACCTGTATAACCTGCTCGAGTGCTCCTTCTCCTTCAGGGTAAGTCAAGGTTTGTAGCCCTATTTCCCTGATATAGCGAGAAATGACTTCAGCTGCAGTAATAGAGTCTTCGATGATCAGCACTTGGGGATTGGAGATGGCGGATTGAGTAAATTGGCTTAGGTCTCCCAAATCACTCTGGTATTCTCCGTTTGGCTCACCGCTTTGTTTAATCGGCAGAGTTACTCTGAAGCAACTACCTTGACCCACTTCACTCTCGACATCTACCCTACCCCCGTGAATTTCTATGGTTCGTTGCACCAAAGCCAAACCCAAACCTGTACCGGCGTAGCGACGGGACAGACGGCTGTCAATTTGGACGAAGGATTGGAATAGCTTAGGCATATTTTCTTTAGCAATGCCAATACCAGTATCCATGACACTAAAACAAATAGTATTTCTTAATAAGTCTTCCTCAGCTTTTAAAATAACGCTTCCTCCGGTTGGGGTAAACTTCACAGCATTGCTGAGCAAATTGATCAGGACTTGTCGGATACGTCGCTCATCCACTTCTATTTCCCATAGTTTCTCAGTTACCTGAGAAGTCAGCTTAATATTTTTGTGATGGGCTTGGTTTCTAACAAACATTAAGCTGGAATTGCAGAGTTTTTGGAGGGAAACAGCACAGATGTGGAGTTCCATCTTTCCAGATTCAATTTTGGCAAGGTCAAGCAGATCATTGATTAGTTCTAGCAAATGTTGACCACTGCCCTGAATTGTACTGAGAGACTTACGCTGCCTATCTGTAATCGAACCATACACTTCCTCTTGCAAAGCTTCTGATAAACCAAGAATAGCGTTGAGGGGAGTACGTAATTCATGACTCATGCTAGCAAGAAACTCATCTTTGAGACGAGTAGCCCGTTCTAACTGGGCATTAGCCATAGCCAGTCTTTGATGATTTTGCTGCATCTGCTCTTCAGCCTGTTTGCGCTGTGTAATATCTCGACAGACACGGATTAAACCACCATCCTCAAGTAACGTTAGAGAAAATTCCTCAGCAAATGTGCTACCATCCTTGCGCACAGCCGTGGCTTCTCCACTCCATTTTCCTGTTTTAAACAATTGGGGAAAAACTGACTTCTCAATACGCTCAATTTCTTCTGGTGGATAAATTATATGCCATTGCCGACCCACCAGTTCATTCGGTTGAGTGTAGCCAAACAATTCCAGGTGAGTCTGATTGAGGTAAAAGTATTCACCTGCTGGATTAACTAATGCTATGCCATCAGTAGCTGCTTCTAGAGCTGTTAACTGACTTTTGAGAGCTTCTTCTGCTTTTTTACGCTCTGAAATATCGGTGTGAGAACCTGCTATGCGATAAGGCTTACCTGTTTTATCCCACAGCGCCGCTCCACGAGTCAGCAGCCAACGGTAGGAGCCATCTTTGTGTAAAGCACGGAACTCTTCTTGATACTGAAAAAAATTGCCCTCTAGGTAATTATTAAAACTGAGTAAGGTTTGCTCTAAGTCGTCTGGGTGAATAATCTGTGTCCAGGATTCAAACGTATTGGTAATTTCATCATCTTTATACCCCAACATACTCTTCCAACGAGGGAATAAATACATTTCACCGGTTTGGAGATTGCAATCCCAAATCCCGTCGTTTACTCCTTCTACAGCTAAAGCAAATCGCTCTTTACTATCCTGAAGTTCCTGCTGAGCCTGTTTTCGTTGTTCTTCTACACCAATAGCGCTGGCAATCAGGTTAAGCAGTTGTTTGTCTTCTGTACTTGGTTCTACCTGCTGCTGATACAAAACACAAAGGGAACCCATTACCTTTTTGTTCCATTTGACCGCAATACCGATGTAAGTACACAGATTATAAGCCGTAATGTTGGGATCAGTTTGAGCATAAGCTGTATTCTGGAGATCCTGCTTGACCACTGACTCATCAGTTCCTTGTCGGATCACGTCGTAGCAAATACGTCCTTTTGCGCTATCCATAGTCGGGTAATCTGGCGGGACTTGCCACTGTCCTAATGTCACCAGTTGATTGTATTCCAGGCAATTATAGAGAGCGAAACTAGCATTGAGTAATTGCCCACAAACGGCTACCAGATGATTAATATTTTTGTCGGGATTGCTACCAAAGTCAAGAAAGCATTCATTAAGTTTCGCCAGTCGGTCTTCAAGTTGCTTCCGATGAGTCAAGTCTCGAATAACCCCCACAATATAGGGATTATTTTTGGAATCGAAGAAACGAGTTTTCTTGGTAGAAATGAAATGAAGGATACCGTTAGCATCAGTAAAGTATTCTTCATTTTCATTAACGACACCATTCTTCATGACGAGTTGATCGGTTTTTCGGAAAACCTCAGCTTCTTCTGATACGAAAAATTCCGAATCTGAATGACCTAATAGTTGCTCTCTAGAATATCCGATAAACTCACAAAAGCTATCATTAAAAAATTTCCATTTATAATGTTTATCTTTTACAAAAATTGGATCGGATACTGCATTAATTATGTTCGTGATAAAGTCTTTGGTTGCTGCCAGTTCTGTGTTAGCTACTTCTAGTTCCAAGGCATGATTACTCAACTCTTGATTGAGCTGAGTAACTTGGGCTTCTACTTGCTTTCTCTGGGTGATATCTCGGAAATACCAGATTCTAGTATAGTAATCACTAGCTTCAGACACCACAGAGCCAGAGTAACGGTCAAAAATCCGACCATCATTCAAGTAAATTTCATCACGACTTACTTCGCTGGGATGTTCACACAGATACTTCAGCCTGTGGATAAATTCTTTAGGTTTATTTAGCTTAGATAGCACACTTTTCAAAAGTTTTTGGTCGTCACCAGAAGAGTTGAGAATCTCCTCTGGGATATTCCACATCTGACCAAAACGCCGATTATGCCATATAATTTTTTGGTTTTCATCAATAACTAATATACCATCAATTGATGCCTCTTGTTGGGCTTTTAACAGAAAGTTAGTTCGTTTCAGTAAATTTTCTCCCTGTTTACGCTCGGTAATATCGCGAGCAATAACACAGTTATATTCTTGATAATTAAACTTTAAATAATTAAGCCCAATTTCTACAGGAAATTCCCGCCCGTATTTAGTGCGATACACTGAATCTTGCTTAAAATAACCTCGCTGTTTCAGGTTTGCCCAAAACCGCGACCAGTTATCTTTTGACAGTAAGGGATCGATATCAGAAACGTGCAACTTCAGTAGTTCTTCACGGCAGTAGCCAAGGAAATTACAAGCAGCTTCATTGACATAACAAAATCGGCCATCCTGTTTTGATAAAAAAACTGCATCCCCTACCCGATCCAGAGAAAACTCGATCAGCTTTAGTGTTTCCACAGTCAGGAGACGTTCTGCAATCTCTTGCTGCAATTGAGTGTTTAGTCGTGATTGCTCAGCTGCATAACGTTCCCTTTGCTTGAAAGCAGCCAACAGACTGTCAGCCATACGATTGAAATTGATACTAAGTTTCCCTACTTCATCTTTCGTCCATACCTTGACTCGTGCTTCCAAATTGCCAGCAGCAAATTCTTGGGTAGTTTTTTGTAGCTGTTTGACCGGTTTAGCAATTGATCTTCCAAGCAAGATAGCCAAAAATATATCTGCGATTAAGGCTATAGCAAGGACGCTCAGCTCAAGTTCTAAATTATCTCTAAGGAATTGATTGAAGGAGGATTCAGTAGTTCCTCTGACTAACACTACTGTGGCTTCACTATCAAAATTAGTTAGAGCTTTAGCGACTATAGTGTAAGATTGTTTACCCAAGGTTTGCCGTGTGTAAACTACCTCTGATGTTTGGGCAACTGCTTTCTCCAACAGGGACCCGTCTACTAAATCTAAACTATATTCCCCTTGATCTAAATCTTTAACATCACTGTTATCCAAAGTAGCAGTGGCTAAGTTAAATTCCCCCGAACTCTGGCGATAATAGATTGCACTATAGCCTTTGTCAACCCCCTGCAGGGTGTTGTTAACTATGGGCAATTTGCCATTGACCAAATCACCAGACACCAAGACAGCTACTATATTTCCAGTCTCTGGGTTCTTGACTGGAGTGAGTGTGTAACGAATTAGGGCGTCTTGTTCAACAAAACCATTCGGTAACTGAGGA
>NZ_JAAHIE010001179.1:0-1512 GCF_010671945.1 Moorena sp. SIO4E2 | reverse complement strand
CCAATGTAGGTACCATGCCAGACTATACCAGCATAGTCAGTGTGGTGGGGATGGACTCGCACTGGATAGTCAAACCATTTGGCTGTGGTGGCAGTTAGCTCATGACTTGCCATGGTACTGTCCAGCTGTCCTTGAGTTGAGGTTTGGGGTGTTTCTGACATGGATCAACTTAATCGTGACTGGTATGATGATCGTATATGGTGATCGTATTCTGTTAGAGCTAGATCAGATCAGCGCTAAGTTTTTGCTGATTTGGGATCTAGTTCGGGCAAGTCTAATCCTGACAGATCAAAGTAAGCGATCGCGTCCGTCTCAAAAAGTCAATCACTGTTTACCATCATCCTACTGATCGTAATCAGAACCTATCCTTATATCATGTCGGGATAATTACCCTTAATCAAAATCTCCCCCATCTCCCCATCTCCCCATCTCCCCATCTCCCCACACTTCCCACACTTCCCACACTTCCCACCCTCCCCACTCTCTCCTTAATTATGGGTATTCAACCAGACTTGATATTAGCCCTGTGTTGGGAGGGTTAGGAGTAATCTGGTCACGATTTGGTAACCAAGCTGATCACCTGCTGAAAGCGATCGCATGCGATCGCTTTCAGGGTATCTGCTCACAGGTCGCCATGGTTTCTTCTAATGGGTTTCTTCTGATGCTACCAGTAGGGTGCGTTACTGAAGCATCCTAGGTTTTAGGGAATTTTCCGGCTTTTTATGCCAGGTTTGACCAGAGCTTTTTTTTAAGTTTTGTAAAGATTAAACAATCCACTGCGTAAATCCTGGATCGGCTTCAGAAATGTAAGTAGAGGTTGAATTCGAGTCAGCCAATGACCGAAACACCTCAGTATTAACATTACAAACTTCAAGGTTCAAACCAGGAAATTTATCATGTTTCGTAGTAAAGTAGCCATTGCGTCTGTAGTTCTATCTTTGGGTGTAATCAGCCTCGGTATTCCTCAAGGCAAAGCCTTAGCACAAGATACTAACGCGCCTCGTCCCACCCCTCCGAGCAACCAACAATTTACTTTAACCACTACCCCCACCCCCAGTGCAAAAACCGTATTTGCTGTAGTCACCAGGAACGGCGCACTCAGTCGCGGATTCGGTGCCAGCCGAGCCCGAAAAGTTCTGAACGGTCGGTACGAAGTCTTTTTCAACCGGGATGTCCGTCGGTGTGCTTACACTGCTACTTTAGGTACTACAGGCTTTGGCACTGAACGATCTGGTGAAGTTACTGTAGCCACACGCGCTGGCACCACCAATGGGGTTTGGGTTGCTACTAACAATTCTAGTGGAAATGCCGTAGATCGTAACTTCCACCTTGCTGTACATTGCCCGTAGGCTGCTTAGAAGCTATCCAAAAATTTGTCTTGGGGGGTTGTGGAGCCTACTTTAGACCACAAGCCGTCTAAAGGATTACTGAAGTGAGTTACCAGTAATTTCTCCACTCTCACCCAACCATTAAATAATTTTTCGGATAACTTCTGAGTAGTTTCTACAATAT
>NZ_JAAHIE010001178.1:0-1516 GCF_010671945.1 Moorena sp. SIO4E2 | reverse complement strand
AAACGATTTATCGACAGCATTGTTAATGATTAAATTTTATGATAATTTGCTAAACTCCCAAATGTCCTTAGCAGTTGCTCTTAACCAAGCCCAACTCTGGCTGCGGGATGTAACAAAGGAAAATTTATTACTCTGGATTGAAAGCTTATCTATAAAGAGTTATCAAAAGCGGCGTTTGAGTGCTCCCCTTTTGAAGAATGATGATTTTAAGTATCTAAGACCCAGCGATAAGCCTTTTGAAAAACCTTACCATTGGGCAGCATTTTGTGCAATTGGTCAATAGGAGTTAAAACTATGAAACCTGAGATTCAAGAAATAGGAAATTTTATCAAGCTAATCAACAGCCAACCAGATATTTTTTCTGAACAGGATCGTAATGAACTGGAAGCGATAATTACTCCGCTATCTAATCATGATGTGGAGGGACTATTAGATAAGATTGAGAACTGGTGTAAATCTAATCCAGTTATTGACGATGCTCTAAATGTTTTAGTGGGTAGTCAACCAATTCGTGAAAAAGGAATTGGAGGCACTGTCGCCACTCCTGAAGCCAAAGCTGACTATGAAAAGAACGTGAAAGAAGAACTACTCAATGCCCTCCGCAAGAGTTCTACGGAAGAAACCGAAAAACCCAACACTCCCAAAGGCTGATGACTGACAGCGCCTTGCGAATCAAAAACCCCAGCGTCACCCTTTATGCCTTCCATCTGTGCCAAGACTTAAGTCAAGAACCGGGAAAGTTCCGACAGGATGCGGATCAGTTGTGGCAACACTGTGCTCAGCTCAGCGAACCCCTAGCTATCCCAGACCTGAAATCTTTACCTGAAAAATTACAATCCCCTCCCAGCCAAACCGCGATCGCAAGCCGTTACATAGAACTATTACCTGATCATGGTCGCTTAACCTATACTGCACCACTGCAAATAGAAGGCTCTGCCCTAACAGTAGAGGTCTATCCCGTTAAAATTCATGACACCTATGCCCTTGACCTAACTCTGTATTACCAAAATGTCACCGTTCCAGCCAGTCAATTTAGTCGGTTAAATCCCCAAGGGTGCCTCCTAGCCAGCAATATTCAACCTTCTTTGGGACAAACCTTAGTGCTCTATGGGGAACCAGTGGGCACTCCCGAGGAGGATAGAAAGTTAGCCGATGCCTGTGTGGATGCTTTTTTCCAGGGAACCGACCAAAAACCCGAACTTAGCGCATCTGGGCACTTATTTGGTAGCCCAATTTTTGCCTATGACAACGGTAAAGAGAAACCAACGGAGCAATGTCACCTTCTGGTCTGGTTAAACCGTCACCCAGAAACCTTAAACCTGGTTGAAAAGACGTCTTTGTCATTGTTCAATCTATTGTGCTGTCGCAGTAAAATCCTGTTTGCTTATGATCAAGCCCGTTGGTGTTATCGCCAAACTAGAGGACTCTATGGGCAACTCGAAGAAGAGGTTAAAGGCTTCAAGGAATTGCCAAGGGATCCAGAAACAAGGCTAGAGCAACTGAAGCAGAAACTGAC
>NZ_JAAHIE010001177.1:0-1520 GCF_010671945.1 Moorena sp. SIO4E2 | reverse complement strand
TCCGGAATCTGAGGATGTTGTCCCAGCACTTGCAGCCTAGTAGCTTCTTGGCGGAAAGACTCAGCCGCTTTCTGAGCATTGTTGGTATCCTGCTGTTGTAAGGATAACTGTTTGATGATACACTTACCATTGCTATCCTCCGCCTCATCCACCCCCAGAAAGGTGCGCCCCATACCACCAATACTAATTAGCCTAACAGCACGGAAGCGTCCGCCTAATCGTAATCTAGTTCCACAATAGGCACAAAATCTGGCCTGATCGGGATTTTGGGGATGTTGGCATTTAGGATTAAGACAGTAGCTCATGATATGGGGTGGTCAAGTCGAAGGGTTGGCAAGTTGACAAGTTAGCCAGTTGACAGATTTGTTGAAAGTTTTCCCCGAGTTTTCCCCAAGTTTTCCCCATTGTTAACGGTTGCTAACCTACCAAGAAACTAATCTACCAACCGTCAAGCTTGGCCTTTCGGCCACGCTACGCGAACAACCTTCCACAAACGGGTGGATCTTATTATTGCAGTGTGACCCGGTGGTGCGTTACGGGGCGGGCTATCTATACACTGGCTTCGAGGCGGAAAATGAAGGCATGCCCCCCCTAACGCACCCTACGCAACTAATCTTCAACCTTCAACCATCTAACCTTCAACCTTCCACAACCCAACCTTCAACCTTCCACAAACCAACCTTCAACCTTCAACTAACTAACCTTCAACCATCCAGTTGACGCACCCCTAACCCAAAGGCGTTTACACGCTACCGAAAGTTGGGATTGGACTAGCATTCTGACGATTGAAGCTCGGTAGATCAACCCTGGTGATATTGCGGCTTCTGACCGCTAGTCGGTAACTGACACTCTGGAGTTCGGCGTGGAGTTGTCGGTTTTCCCGCTGTAACATGGTCACCTTCTCCTTAACAGGTGCCATCCGTTCCGAAAACTTCTGGTGATAAATTTTTGGTAGCTCTTGTACCACTTGTTCTAGCTGACGGGAGCGCTCGGTTAATTCTTCTACATTCTCCCGCAATTGCTTAATTTCCGTATCACGGGTGGCAATTTGCTGTTGATAAAATTCCACCTGCTGCTCCACATCGTGCAACTGTTCGCGCAAGACCACCATCTGAGCCTTGTGGCGCTCAGACACCTCTTGGGGAGGTTTGAAGTTAGCATTCCCCTTCACCAAGCGGAATAATTCTTGAGACAGCTGCTGCACTAACTGGTCTCTAAGCTGCAACTCTTCCCGCAAGCGAGATACTTCCGTTTGCAGTGCTGATCTCGATAGGGTTTCAATCTGCCTCACCATGGCTTACCACTCCAAGTAACTATACAATTTTCAATAGTAGATGGCGACCGGGGGTGTCGATCACTGATCACAAAATATACTGTTGCAGCTAATGTACCATCCAAACCCGGCAGTTGACCATTCAAAACGGTTGTAGGGTGGGCAAATGGACACGAATCGCTGAGGAATTGGTCAGAGGAAAGGTATTTGCCCACCCTACCCCTCCCGACTACTGAGATTTCATGGG
>NZ_JAAHIE010001176.1:0-1521 GCF_010671945.1 Moorena sp. SIO4E2 | reverse complement strand
AGGTTAGCAGGTGGAGGTTTTACCAATTACTAATGACTAACGACAAAAAACAACAGACCATTTTAAAAGTGATTAACTGGACTTGATATAACACATCTATTTAATTGAGGGGTATAACCCGTCATGCCAACTATTCAATAGTATGCTCTACTCAAGAATGTGGATCAAGAGGCACACATTTTTGTTGCTGTGCTTTAATCTTTTGCTGAACTCTAACTGGTACTCCCTTCACTGCTTTGCCATAGAGGCGTTGAAACTCCCGCTCAAAATGGGCAGCCACGATCGGGCTATGAATAACTAACACCGTCTCATCGTTCCTGGTATTTGCTGCTTTTGACCAGTTGTGAGACCCTGTAATCACTATCTTTCCATCCAGAATGGCAAATTTGTGATGTAAGACATCTCCTTCTGGCAACTGAGGCACACCGACAGTAGCAATCGGTTGACGCCAAGGACGGTTACCAGTCTCATATTTACACTTGTGAGCAACAGCTACTCCCATCATGTCCAAACCCTCACTGTAATAGCGAAAGGCAAAACTTGGCTCAATTAGCGCTTTGACCTTAACACCCTGTTGATGGGATTCCTCTAAAACATTGGTTAGCCGTTGCTCGGAAAAGACAAATAAAGCGATGTTAATCGTTTCCCTAGCCTGAGGAAGAATTTGAGCGATCACACCATTGGTACTCTGATGCCAAGGTTTGGTAGTGGAGGTTGGAGAGAATTTTATAGCGATAGTTGTATCCCCCACAGTTGTATCTCCCCCAGTTGTATCCCCCACAGTTGTATCCCCCCCAGTTGTATCTCTCAGTGTGACTTGCTCTACTGGTCGCCATGGCTTCTTGAGACCAAACTTACTATCTGGTTTACCGCCAGCACCATCCCCCCACATCAGGTTAAATTCCTGGGTGAATTGCTTAGCTAACTCTACACTGTCAATCTTAAGTAGATTGTTGGGATTGCCACGACTCTCTCGAAACTGAAAGTCACCATGTAGATCACTAAGAGTGAAGTTTGCTGAGGTAATAATAGAAACTTTGTTATCAATAACTATAAACTTATGATGCATTAAGCCACTGCCCCGAGAACCATCCGCTGTGTCATCAATCATAGGTACACCACCATTTCCTAAGATGATTAAAGCGTCTCCTTCTGAAATTTCCGTTGCACTCAGCTGACCATCTCCGTCACGGTCGATCAATATTAGGGACTCATTGTAGCGTGAGCGTTCTCTTTGGGGCAGTTTTGCTACTGAGCCAGCGGTTAGTTTACTGACCGGAAGACTGTAGTTATTGTCTAAAATGACTCTGACCTTGACACCAGCTTGCTTACGTTCTACTAAAGCTTGGGCAATTCTGGGCATACGCAACTCCTGAACCGCCACATCTACTGTTGACTTTGCTGATGCGATCGCATCCACAATCACTTGCTCCAAGTTATCTCCCTCCCGAGTTACTCCCCGGTAAGGATCTGTGTATTGGGCTGACCTACTATGATTAAAGTAAGCCTGAACCCAAGGGT
>NZ_JAAHIE010001175.1:0-1526 GCF_010671945.1 Moorena sp. SIO4E2 | reverse complement strand
TCTCCACAAGCCAACCTACCCCCATCTATATGGGAAGTCTACGAACGGATGCTACGTATTCCCTATTACGTGGTCTTCAATGGTAATAGCAATATACTGCGCTTGTTTGAATTAGTGCGCAGCAGCTATCGGGAAGTGATTCTCAACGGTGACAAATTCTGGCTTCCAGAAATAGAACTAGGTTTAGGATTGTGGTCAGGAAACTATCAAGAGTTAAACCGACTTTGGTTGCGTTGGTACGATGCAGCAGAAAATTGGATTCCTACACCGGTTGAGAAAGAAAGACAGCTAGTTGAAAAAGAACGTCAACGAGCTGAACGAGAACATCAACGAGCTGAACGTCTAGCAGCTCAATTGCGAGCAATGGGTGTAGAGCCAGAAGATTGAAATTTTAGATTTTAGAGTAAGCGGTCAGCGGTCAGCGGTCAGCGGTCAGCTTAGTAGTAGCGTAGGGTGGGCAAATAATGAGAGAAAGGCAATTTGAACAAATATCATGTCCATTTGCCCACCCAACAAAATCAGGGGTAGGGTGAGCAAATAATGAGAGAAAGGCAATTTGATCAGTTGTCATGTCCCTTTGCCCACCCTACCAGAGCGATTGGCCGTAGGCCACGCTACGCGATCGCACTACTTTGAGCCTAATATTTTGTCATATTCGGCGTGTGTTCCGATCCAAAACCAAACTAGATCATTATCCTTTTCCACCGCAATCGCTCTGTAATGTAAACCCACTCGAACTGACCAAAACCGACCTACTTTCTTGAAATGTAGTGAGGGATATCGAGGATCTTGTTTGAGCAACTCGTAACATCTATCGGCAAGTTCTTGGATTTCAGACGGTAGCTGTCGATAATAATACCAAAAATCAGGTGTAGCAAGATGTTTCACAAATCAGTACAATTTCCTTGTCGTAAATGTTTCAGTGCTTTGTCTGCTAATGCATCTAGCCTACCAGCCACAACATCTGTCTCAAATTGTCGATCCCAATTTGCTGCATCAAATTCTGCAAACCAAGTCCGAAATTTGGCGAGATCCTCCCTAGAAAGTTGACTGACAGCAAGTTCAATTTCCTCTAAGGAATTCTTATTCATAAGCCCTAATTTTTGACAGATATACTCAAATTATAGAGTTTTTAGTAGGGTAGGGTGGGCAAATGATGATAGTTTGACAATTAGATCAGTTATCATGTGCCTTTGCCCACCGGACAAGTGGTCGGGTGGGCAAATAATGATAGTTTGGCAATTTAATTAGGAATCATGTCGATTTCCCCACCGGACAAAAGCGATCGCACTTCACTACCTTTATTGTGTCATATCATCGGTTTGTTGGGTTTTGTTGTCTCAACCCAACCTACACTATTCGCGTACTCACTTTCAAGCGGACATTGACAGCTGCGTTACACTTCATTAACGCACTCTACAAGAGCTTTGATATCCCTGATATATTCGATTATTAATAAACGTAAATAGTTCAGGGTTTCGACATAGTGTTTCATTTTAGGATAATCAAAGTATTGTGAAAAATAC
>NZ_JAAHIE010001174.1:0-1527 GCF_010671945.1 Moorena sp. SIO4E2 | reverse complement strand
TCAATGAACGCAAACTCTCCCCAGAACAAGAGCTCGTCGAAGATATCCTGTCCATCCTCCACTGTTTCTCTGCTAGGCTTTACGGACTCCGAAAATATCAAAAGCAAGTCACGCAAGCGGTACAAGAGAAAACCTCGGAACCAGACAGTGAAGTTGACACCAAACAGTGTATTGAAGATCAGGGTGTTTCCATCTAAAGAGCTTCACAGGGTCTGGAAAACTTGGCTTAACGCATACAGGTGGATCTACAACTGGTCAATAGATGCTATCAAAAATGGCTATAAAGGCAGTGCTTACGATTTACAGAAACTGGCCAGAAATTTTGATAGGCCAGAATGGGTGAAAACCTTACCAGGACATCAATTACAAGAAGCTGTTGCTGATGGGATCGATGCTGTCAAACAAGCCTTGGCCAATGGCGGTTTTGCCAAGTTCAAATCCTGTCGGCAAACAAGTCAAGTGATCAAATTCAAAGTTGGAGATTTCAAAAAAGGTTCCTGGTATCCCACCAAGGTAAAAGGCTTATCCTTACGTTGCCCTCAAGGTTGGCCTGATCAGTGCATTTATGGTACTCAGTTAGTTTGGATCAAAGGTAAGTGGTACGGTATTTTTCCTGAATATATTGAACCTACTCCTACTAATAAGGATCAAGTAATAGCCTTGGATCCGGGCATTAGGACATTTCTTACTGGTTTTGATGGCAAAAACTATATCGAGATCGGGTCTGGGGATATTGGCAGGATTCAAAGACTTTGTCAGCAACTAGATCGGTTGATGAGTCGTATTGACTTAAGCTCTGCAAAGCGTCAGAGACGAGCAATGAGGAAAGCTGCCCATCGATTGCGTCAAAAAATCCAAGATTTAATTAAAGACTGCCACAATAAATCAGCTTCTTTTCTTGTCAAGAACTACAAGCTGATTTTTATCCCCACATTTGAGACCTCTGAGATGGTAGTAAAATCAGCCAGAAAGTTAAATAAGAAGACAGCTCGTAATCTGCTCAATTGGAGCCACTATAAGTTTCGTCAGCATTTGATTCAAATGGCTGATCGCCATGGTGTGAAGGTGGTCTTAGTTAATGAATCTTACACGAGTAAAACCTGCCCAAAATGTGGGCACATTCACGATAAATTAGGCGGTAACAAAAAATTTCAATGCCCAGAATGTGGTTTCTTTTTACCACGGGATTGGAATGGCGCGCGGAACATAATGATCCGCGCTTTGTCGGCAACAACCATCAGGTTTTCACCTGGTGCTATACAGGTCATTCCTGCTGATGAGCAGGTTTAGACAGGTTAAATGTTGCACAAGCAAGTTAACTAAACTCTATATCTAGAGTCTTTGGGTAAGCCCTGAGTTGGTCTTGCGCTGCTGACGTTGGCTATTAGAATCCTCCACCCTTCACAATTCGTTTTTATCTGGGTTCAAACTGAAAGGAATCATGAAAGTTATGAAGAAGCATAAAATCCAATTTCCACCTACAAATGTTCGAGAGCTTGGCCAAGATGAGGTCTATTTTTACCTTGT
>NZ_JAAHIE010001173.1:0-1530 GCF_010671945.1 Moorena sp. SIO4E2 | reverse complement strand
GGTTGGCTACATGCCGGAAGACCCTGCGGAACTGGCAGATGCGCTGGCAGAACATGACCTGGAGTTGATCGGCGGTGTGGTGTTTCGTGCATTTCACGATCCCGCCCAGTGTGGCGGTGTTAACTATTTTGACGGTGGAGAAGGTCGTGATACCGTTGACTTTTTCGAGTTTGATTTTGGGGTTCAAGTTAATCTCGTCGAGGGTACTGCTAGCTCTACCGATAGTAACGATCAAGAAATTACCCAAACCTTAATTAGTATCGAAAACGTATTTGGTACTAATTTTGATGACGAACTGATCGGTAACGACCAAGGCAACAGTTTCTTAGGTTACAACGGTGATGATAAATATCTTGGTGGCGCAGGAAATGACGTTTTCCGAGACAGTGCCGGTGTTAACTATTTTGACGGTGGAGAAGGTCTTGATACCGTTAACTTTCAAAATCTAATCAACTCTGGTATTAAGCTCAATTTGGCTGAAGGCACTGCTAGTTACACCGATGAGCAAGATCAGGAAGTAGCACAAACTTTAATTAGTATCGAAAGGGTATTTGGTACTAATTTTAATGACGAACTAATTGGTAACGAGGTTGACAACACTTTCTTGGGTTTAGAGGGTGATGACAAATATGTCGGTGGTGCAGGAAATGATACTTTCCAAGACAGTGGCGGTGTTAACTATTTTGACGGTGGAGAAGGTCGTGATACCGTTGACTTTCAAAATCTAATCAACTCTGGTATTAAGCTCAATTTGGCTGAAGGCACTGGTAGTTACACCGATGAGCAAGATCAGGAAGTAGCACAAACTTTAATTAGTATTGAAAGAGCCGTAGGTACTAATTTTAATGACGAACTGATCGGTAACGGGGAAGACAACATTTTATTGGGTTTAGACGGTGATGACACCATAACTGGCGGTGCTGGAAATGACGTAATCAAAACTGGTGACGGAAACAATACTATTGATTCTGGTTCCGGTGTAGACACCATCGAGCTTGGTAATGGTAACAACACCATTGCCCTTGAAGAAGGTGAAGGACATGACAAAGTGATAAATTTCCAACTGGGGTTAACTCGCTTTGGGGTTAGTGATGCTAGCACCCTTACCTTTGAGCAGTCTAATGGCAGTGTGAATATCATAGCTGCTGATGGTGACCTTCTCGCCAATGTAGAGGGAGTTGAGGTTAGTACCTTTACTGATAATCTCTCCACCATCTTTTTCTAATACCCCTCGCTTCCGGGTGTTGCTTAAAAATCGAATGATTTGAAGAGTTTTCTGGAACGGGCATCTGGCTGTGGAACGGGCATCTTGCCCGTTTCATTTCCAGGCGGGCAGGATGCCCACTCCACTGATATTGATTCTCTGCCTCTAATTCTCTGTTCCCTATTCCCAGATCCGCTGTTCCGGACTTCTGAAAGAAGTCAATTCACCAATTTTCGTCATTCGCATCAAAACTATACTGGTACTCCTGCTCAGCTGCTACCTTGGGATCAGCTGTTTAGGTGAATCTAACTAAATGAATGTCTATC
>NZ_JAAHIE010001172.1:0-1531 GCF_010671945.1 Moorena sp. SIO4E2 | reverse complement strand
TGATTAGCGCTACGCGCACGCGTGCGCGTTCAGCTATCAGCTAAAGGCTTGTGGCTGACTGCTTGTGGCTGACTGCTTATGATAAAACTCTGATTAATTACCAATTAACTGGTCAAGAATTTATCTTGATTCCATCTATCATGACTCAAAGCTCCTGACTCGATAGTCCTAAATTGTATTTAGAGCCTTTAATCAAACGTGCAAGATCTTAGCCTCGCTATTACCCGAGATCGCGCCAAAGCGCAACAGTAGTCAGAAACACATTTTTATTATAAATCTCAAATCCTTGTCTTGATGCAGCCGCTCCCCACTCGCGCTTTGCATCAATAAAATGTTGTTTAAATGGGAGACAGTTTACTTAATACTTAATACTTCATGCTTAATACTTAATACTTCATAGGTCGCTAAAATAACGAATCATTTCTTTTAATTAAGAAACGTAAAAAAAGTTAGGATTGTATGAAGCTAATCCCCTAATCTGTGATTATGACTAAGGTTTACGATCATAGAGGTGATTAATGACAATTCCTTTGCTAGAGTATCCTCCCTCAACCCAAAATCAGCGCGTCGCTGGATATGAGGTGCCCGGAGATGAGCAGCCTAAACTATACAGTACAGCGAATCTGCTGTCTCCATCGGAAATGGATGAGTTGATTAGGGCAGCCTATAGTCAAATTTTTAATGAACAACAGATTCTAAAAAGCAACCGCCAAAGCTTTTTAGAATCGCAGCTGAGATTTGGTCAAATCACGGTGCGTGACTTCATTCGTGGTCTAGCAACATCTGAACCTTTTTGGCAGCGCAATTATCAGACCAATAACAACTACCGTTTTGTCCAGATGTGTGTACAACGCATCTTGGGCCGTGATGTCTACAGTGAGCGGGAGAAGTTAGCCTGGTCAATAGTTTTAGCTACTAATGGGTTACAAAACTTTATTGATGCTCTGCTCGATAGCGACGAGTACCTGGAAAACTTTGGTGATCACACCGTGCCTTATCAGCGGCGGCGGATCATACCCCAGCGTACTCAAGGCGATCTACCCTTTGCCCGCATGCCTCGTTATGCGGAAGAGTACCGCACCCAACTGCAACAGCTGGGTTACTTCAAATACCAACCAATTGGTTTCAAAACTTATTATCCTCCTGCCTCAGTGCGCTTGGTAGCAGGAGTACTCACTAAGGCAGGGGCTGTAGTTGTACTTGGGGGAACAATTGCGATCGCCTTATCGGCCTGGGGTATTATCAGCCTGTAGCTGTGAGTGTAGGTTTGATAAGAAATGTTACTTAACTGCCAACGGCTAGAGAAATTAGCTGGAGTAAACAGCTGACCTGTGTCTTGAGCAGGAGGTAAGCAACCAAGAGGCTTCCAGCACCAACGTGGAGCCAATCCACAGGCTTGCCATGGCAAGCCAGTTCTGATCTGCCGTTGCAATCAGACATCAAAAAATCTTAAACTCTTAACAAGATGTAACGAATAAAGGCTCGACATCATTGTATAAAAGTTACCTGAAGGGTAAATAGTGACAGGCGA
>NZ_JAAHIE010001171.1:0-1533 GCF_010671945.1 Moorena sp. SIO4E2 | reverse complement strand
ATTCAACTACACTAATAAATCTTATGAAACTACTGCATGTTGAAAAAATCATTGCTAATGACACAGTGAGACTTGTTGGTCTCGTGCAGGTTGATAGCCTTGACCAAGAAATAGAGATTTATTTTGAGTATCCTCAACGATTCGCTGATTTTGTCAGTGAAAGCGCCGATGCTTTTGTTCCTGCCTTACTTTTACCGGCAATGGAGAAAGGTGAAAATCTGGAGATAAAACCGCTGATTTCTGCCAAACTTTTTCGCAATTTACCTACCATACAAGATATCTTTCATCAGTGGTATCCATCCCAGCTGAAAAAAGTTTTAGTTACCGCAGAATCCCCAACAAACGATGATCAAAAATCCCTTAGCAAAGTTGGAGCATTTTTCTCCTTGGGCGTGGATTCGTTTTATACCTTTATTAAACATACGAAGACCCGTAGCGACCTTGGACTTCCCCTTTCTCATTTAATTTACATGAAAGGCATTGAGCGACCTTTACGCATTTATAAACATGGTCAAGAAAAAAAGGTAATTTCAAGGATTATGGAAGTTGCCCATGCAGCCAGTATAGATTGTATTGTCGGTGAAACAAATATCCGCAATCATTTTAACTTACAATGGGGACCTTATTATCATGGGGCTGGCTTAGCTTCAGTCTCCCTTTCTCTTTCAGCAGGTTTAGAATCTGTTTTAATTCCTTCAACAGATTCTTATAAAGATGTTTTTCCTTGGGGAACTAGCCCATTACTCGACCACCTATGGTCAACGGAAAAAACTAATATAGTTCATGACGGTTCAGAGACCCAAAGGGTTGAAAAAATTGCTAACTTTTTAGCCAAAGACCCTTTCGCTATGAAATATTTGAGGGTATGTACTAATAATGAAGGTGGTGAAACCAACTGTGGAACCTGCCCTAAATGCGTGAGAACTATGCTGCCTTTACTGATTTCTGGTAATTTAGACAAAGCTATAACTTTTCCAGATAAATTACCCAGTAATTGGAACAGAATATTGCAAATTCAAGATACTCATGATCTAAGTCATGCTGTAGCAATTTTGAAGCTAGCGAAAGACGTTAATGCCGAAGCAAAAATAGTAAACGCTCTTGATAGCAAAATAGAAAATGGTAAGGCCTATCTATTTTGCCAAGGCAAAACTATTGCTGGAGTAGTAGCTTCAATACTTCATGTTTATTTTATTAAGAAGCCATTTGATTTGGTCAAACAACCAATCAAAGACATTCTAAATAGCCTAAATTTATATAGCGCAAACCAGGGCTGAATGACACCCTGGTTAAGAGCGAGCTTAAGCGAAAAACTTGGAAAAGTCTGGTAGAACTGATCAGCATTCAGCTATCAGTACTCAGTAGTCAGCCGTCAGCACTCAGTAGTCAGCCGTCAGCACTCAGTAGTCAGCCGTCAGCCGTCAGCCATTCCCGTAGCGTGCGCGTAGCGAATTAGCTGTTCGCGTAGCGTGGCCAAAGGCCTTTAGCACCTCAAGTAGCACCATCTGTAGCGCATTAGCTGATAGCTGATAG
>NZ_JAAHIE010001170.1:0-1534 GCF_010671945.1 Moorena sp. SIO4E2 | reverse complement strand
TCTCTTCAAGGGTGGGACTTTCACCCACATCCTGAGGATAGTTAGGATTTTTGAGGTTAGACCTCACGAATCCCCCTAATCATACCCCTTTCTATTACGAAAGGCTCCTATTAGGAACGAGCCGCACTACTACTGACGGGATGCCCCACCGCCAACTTCAAAATATTGATTGCCGCATTTACATCTCGATCCTCGGTGAAACCGCAATGAGGACAAGAATGGATGCGGTCTTTTAGTTTTTTAGGTACTTTTGTTCCGCAGTTAGAACAGTTTTGGCTGGTATCTCTAGGGTTTACTGCGACTGTGACCAACCCAGCATTCTCGGCTTTGGTTGATAAGATTGACAGAAATTGACCCCACCCAGCGTCCAGTACAGATTTAGCCATTCTAGTTTTGGCCAAACCTTTGATATTTAACTTTTCGTGAGCAATTAGATCATGATTATCTAGTAATCCCTTTGCAGTTTTAAAATGAAAGTCTTTTCGAGTGTCAGCTACCTTTTTGTGGACTTTGCCTAGTTGACTAACAGCCTTCTTTCTGTTGTTACTACCTTTTTTAGATCTACTGACAGCTTTTTGGATCTTTTTTAGTCGCTTTTGAGCCTTCCGGTAGTATTGAGGAATTGGTACCTCTGAACCATCAGATTTGATTAGAAAAGATTTGAGACCCATGTCTATCCCAACAGGATCAGAAGCGCTATCTACTGGGATAACATTCGGCACAGAATCATCTTGAATGGATAAGGTGACATAGTACCCGTCAGCTTTTCGACTTATGGTGGCTGTCTTGATCTTGAAACCTTCTGGAATAGGTCGGTGATAAATCATTTTTACCTTCCCAAACTTTGGAAGAGTCAAAATATTGCCATTTACAGGGTTTTTACTAAGAGAGGGAAATGTAAAAGACTTGTATCTATTTTTACTTTTGAATCTGGGTTTTCCGCTCTTTCTGCCGTTACTGTCACCTTTTAGGAATCGTTTGAATGCAAGGTCTACTCTCTTCACGCAATCCTGCAATACGTGAGCATGAAGTTCTCCGTACCAGGGTCTATCTTTCTTTAACTGAGGTAGAGTTCTTTTTTGGGAAAAATAGTCGGGGTTGTTTCTTAGATCTGGGAGATGACAGACAAGAGGACAGGAATTGAGTGAGCAGCGATTTTGTTCATACCAGTTAAATCTGTCGGCAAGTAAGTAGTTGTATTGATGTCGGAGCATATCCAGCCATTTTTCAACTTTTGATTCCTGTTTTTTTGTTAATCTTAGCCGGTACTGATAAGCTGCTCTCATAGTTGCTATCTCTTGTTTTTCGACCTAATTTAATAATAAAAAAAATTCTAACAAGTGTCAATACTAAAATGAAATATCAAAGGTTCGTAATCAGGATGACTAGCTTTGAAAAACAGCAGTTAAAACAGGAAGCTGACCGTAGAGGAATGACTCCATCTGAATTACTAAGAAGCTTGATAGCTCGTTTCCCTGAACAAAAAAATACCTAGTTGGTGATTTCATTTCATTCCATCACCGGGCTATCCTTC
>NZ_JAAHIE010000117.1:0-16324 GCF_010671945.1 Moorena sp. SIO4E2 | reverse complement strand
CGTGGCGAATTTAATTCGCCACGGTCAAGCGCACCTGAAGTAACTTATGGGCTGAAATTATTATCCAGTAAGGATTTAAGCTTGTATGTCACCCCCCCAGCGTGAGTAGGGAAAGTGCATCATTTCATAAGTAGGTCGTGCCAGAAAAAAGGAGGTATGTTACAAATTCTAAAGTGTTGCCGAAGAAAGGAGTCAGAGGTATGGGAGCCAGACTGAGAGTGTTTCTCACCCAAGAAGAAGAAAGAACGCTCACCGGAGTTGAGGAGGGCCACCACCGTCAGTTAACGATTCAAAGATTGGCCGTAGGCCACGCTACGCGATCGAGCAGAAGCGATTCATTTAAGTCATCAAGGCGCTTTATGTTGAACAGATTTCCACTCACCTGCACTCGACAGCTAAAACGGTTAGGAAGACACGCTTTCGCCTGGAAAACGAAAGGTAGGGTATACTACAGATTTTACATAGTTTTAACGTCGTTATGCTTAAGGGTACGCCCCCATGAAAGAAACAACCCCAGCAGCAATGCCTCCCTGTTTTAACAAAGGTGAGTGTAAGTTCGATGATTTATTGAGGAATTAGCCGAAGAAAAGAGAGTAAGGAAACTACATAGAGGGATTATTGGGAGAAAGTCAACGAAAAAATCTATCTCAGATAGCGAGAGACTCCGTAGAGGTAACTTACCACAGAATACACCATTTTCTGACCGAAGCACCTTGGGAGGCAGAGCAAATAAATGGACGTCGTTTAGAGGTGATGAACAAATGTACTCAAACCAAATTAGCCAGGGGATTTAGTCTGTCAACGGTAGGACGACTATTCCCAGGTAATTTCTGGTATTTGCTCGCAAAAGCTGTAAGTGTATCCATCTTTTCTGTGGACTCTTATCAGGTTTTTGACGTGCAAGCTTATTGCCTTTTTCCCCGGGACTGTGTAATTGAAAGAGTTACTTTTGCTTCTGGGGTTAACTCTTCCGAACTCCCCAGTCAGGAGGTTTTTGGCTATATCTCCACTACACCAACCTTTGTTCGCGCAGCGTGGCCTACGGCCAATCGGCTTTAATGGGTTGTGTCTGATGGGATAGCCATACTTGTTGAGTGCTGCTTTTTGCCTACCTCCTTGGCCAAAACAAGTTACTAACAGTGGTTGGTTTGTCCTTAACTGCAAGGCTTCAAGATCTCCGACACAGGCGGCATCAATCCAATGCTCCTTAGGAAAGCCCAGCTTAGTCCGGTTGTACTTGGTCTGCGCACCCGTTCCAGCAACCACGGGCTTTATCTTTTGAAGTACTTTCACTAACTTATTATACATCTCCATAATACTATAAAATTCTAAAAATAGAGTATAATGGACGTAAATATCCATAGATAAGCGGAAAGAATGAGTAATTATACTTGGGATTATATTCAAAAACATCCTAAACAAACCAAAGGATTATTAGGAATTGATTATGATCAATTAACAAAACTGATAAAACCAGGAAAGTTTGGTAGTGATAAACATTTAGTGATCGCCTAATCAAACCGACAAACATTGATTATAGTGATGAATAAAATTCCAAATAGCTCCTAAGTGATTTTCTAATTTTTTTGAAAATGACAAAGTTTTTATTACCAGACGACTAATCCTTTGTCTTAAGGTATTATTTAATCTTTCAATATTTTCAATATGATTAGTTTTAGCAGGGTAATCGCATCTTAGTAGAGTTCTAAAAATACAGTAACCTGACCTAAAATTTGACTGTATAATTGCTGATTATACCCTGATCAAAGTTTTAAGATCTCGTTTGTTTGTACCAGGAGTGTTAGTAAACACTCCTGGAGCCTAACCGGATTCGGTTAATAGATTCAGCCCATCACCTCCTTTTATGGCTCTTCAACAATCTTGCATCACCCTCAAAAAATGCATCACTTCGCCGCACTGGCGGCCAGGATTTTGATGATAGAGTCATTATCCATCCCCGCCCTATAACGCTTCATTTTCAGACAAGGCGCGGGAGGGTTCGCGATCCACGCAGGTTAACACTCAGGCGGCGCAACAGCCCTAGATTTTCGCTTCTCATAGCCCTGGCGAACCCGACTGGCAACTTCTTTAATATTGACATCTTGGACCCAATGTAGACCATGTTCAACACCCCAATGGGAGCGAATCACCCGGTTGTGTTGCTGGCCATCTGGTTCCAGGGCACTGAGGTAAAACTGAGTCTGTGTGGTGGCGCATGTTCCATAACTGTCGCCTTCGCTTCACCATCACCACGCTGGTTAAACCAAGCCAGGTGTGTTTGCCGATGCAACGGGGGTAGTTGACTCACAGGCACCGCCCACACCTGACGGGTTTAATGGCGGTGATGCCCGGCCTCGACCGTTTCGTGGCAACTCAATTTCTACCCTTGCCAGTTCTGGTCTTCGGCCTCGCGCAAACCACTCTTCCACCTGCTGAGGGGGCTTGCCCTGGTTACCCTTGAGCGCCAGGACATACTCCCCACCGGCTTCCTTAATTTGTCGGGCAATGTCGGTTTGGGTTCCCATGGCATCAAGAGTCACGACCGCTCCAAAGAGGTTAAGCAATTTCAGTAGCAGTGGTACCGCTGTAATTTGATTAGATTTGCTCTCAACTTTTTGTTGTGCCAACACCAGCTGATGTTCACACCGCGACCGGCGCTCACACGCTCGCTGCGCTTTGAGGTGGTTCTCCCGCTCATAGGAGCCAATGGCTGTCTTGCCGTCAATATGAATGAGTTGAATATCTAAGCTCTCGGTGATGCTGCGCACCCAACAAAGGCAAGCAAGTTTCGAGTTCCTGGGGATCTTGAAGGCCAAATACACGACCATTGGTATCGTGGGATGGTATCCCGTGGGGCAAATCTAAACATGTCTTGGGGCCACTCAAGTTTTGCGTGTTCCTTAGGTTTCGATAGCCACAAACCCATCCGCTCCCGCAATCACGGCCAAAATTGCAATGGTAACCATCGCTACAAGATTATGGTCCGTTCTGCTACCCACACGGGGTACCGACCGATGCTGAAAATGATTGAGTACACTCTTTTTCAGGATCTGAGCCTCACGCTGATTATGATTGTTAAGAACGGGTCTGCCAAAACCTTTTGCCATGATTCGTGACTAGAAAATACAACCCTTTACACATCAATGGTTACCCTTGATGAGAGATGAAGGACTAGTTCATGCAACCGGTTTTTTGTCAAGTACAATTTATACCAAATTAGATGCGATTACCCTGGACCACTTCACCATTTTCTAGTCCTAACAAGCTCAAATAATGCTATATCTAGGAAGACTTAATTTAGCTGCGATTACCCTGGGGTTTATGGGTACAGCAAAAACAGCATCGAACTACAAACTGCTACAAAGATTCTTCCGAGACTTTGAGCTGGACTATACCAATCCTAAATGAATTTGGAGAAAAGAGTGCTGTAATGGGTTATAATTTAAAGTGTATTGGTGTAATGAATATATATTAATATTATGACCCTGGAAGAATTAATGGCCAGTAATCGGGATCCCATAGAACTCAAACGAGCAATAGCGATGAAGATGCGCCTTCAAGGTCTCAAGCATCGGGAAATTCAACCAGTATTGGGAGTTCAGTCAAGCTATATAAGTCGTTGGGAACGTCGCAATCGTGAGCAAGGAGTGAAAGGTTTAGAACTAGCCTATAAAGAGAGTTTAGGATATTTAAAGCACTCACAGTCAACAGAAGTAATCCAGCGGATTAAATCTAAAACCCAAACAACTGTATGGGAGGTAATGGACTACATCGAACAGAGTTATGGTGTAGTGTATTGCTCATTACAAAGCTATTACGAATTACTCAAAAAAGCTGGGATGAGTTGGCATAAAGGTAAAAAAGCGATGCAGAGGTGCGACCCGTGGCGAATTTAATTCGCCTACGGAAAACGCACCATTACGGTCTTGGGGGTTTCCCCCACTCGCTATTGCATCAAGACAAAGTCCCAGATAAAATAGCTCTGTGGTGGAGGAACAAAACCAGATGATCGCCGATTGGTTCCTCACCCATGATCAAGACATTAGTTAATCATGGTGAGCAAAAGGAATAGTGAGCAAAAGGAAGTTCACTGTCTCAGATTTGCTCCCTATGCACCAGGAGAAAATCCCATTGAAAATATTTGGGGGCATATCAAGCAACTTTTACGCCATATCCATCTATGGTGTCGCTCTTTCACCATTACAAATAAACTCTTTGAATTATTTATTGAGTATCATTTATTCACTATGCCTGATTTAAGTACTTATGAGGCTTTCTCTGATATCATTTAGGATTGGTATATAATGGTATCAACAGCACTAGGCACATATTTTTGCACCAGGTTATGTTTTTTTTTGAACTTTGAACTTTGTAATTTTCTGAATCTCCTTCAAGGAAAAATTGATATTATTATATCGTTGGTAATTATTTTGATGTTGATCAGTTTCTTTATTTATGTCTGCCAATACCGCAAACTCATCCAAGATGCACTGCAGTACTTTTTAAAGAGTAACAGTTTCAGTAGCGAAACTATCGTGGACTGCCTAAAACTAGTTTTTGATCAGGCTACATTCAGGATTTCATGATAGGAGGACTACCAGAGATCAATGATTATTATTGAAATTTATTTTTGCCTGCTATATGATCAATAAAAAAGATATTCCTACTCCTATTATTGATAACAAACAACGAAAAAAAGTTAAAATAGCTGAAAACTTTAAAATTCGTCGTTTTCCTGCTATCTACATTATCCAACGATTTATTATTTACTATTTAGGTATACAACGTCGCAGAATTACAAATAAGCCAGACATACAAAAGACTGCGAACGAGCTGCGTGATATCTTTCAAGATTTGGGAGGCTTCTGGGTAAAAACGGGTCAGTTGTTAGCATTGCGGACCGATCTTTTCCCAGAAGAGGTTTGTGAGCAGTTATTACGTCTTCAGTTTGAAGCCATTGGATTTCCTATGGCTTTAGTTAGATCAACAATTGAGTCAGAGCTAGGAGCACCCCTAGAAAAAATATTTGAAGATTTTGATGAGACTCCTTTGGCAGCTGCATCAATTGGTCAGGTTCATCGAGCAACGTTGCGAAGGAAAAGAAAAAATGTTCCGGTAGTCGTTAAAATTCAACGTCCAAATCTAGAAGAAGCGTTCAAGCGAGATTTGGATTTAATTAAAGTCATTGCCAAACTGTTAATTGCTTTTAATGTTTTGAGTTACCTACGTTTAGATGAAGCAGTATCGGAGTTAGAGAAAATTTTTAATGAGGAATTAGATTATCGCTATGAAGCATCTAATACTCGTAAGATGAGAAAAACACTAAAATCCCATAAAATATATGTTCCAAAGATTTATGACAAATATTCTAAACGTCGAGTTTTAGTTATGGAATATATCGATGGGGTTCTTGCCTCTGATTATATTAAAGTATTTGCTAGGGATCCCGTCAGAGCCTCTCAATGGGAGGATGAAAATGACTGTGATACTGAAAAAGTAGGTGAAAAGATGTTTATTTCATTGCTTCGACAAGTATTTGAAGATAACTTGTACCATGGAGATCTACATCCAGGCAATATTATTTTATTGCGTCGGAGCAAAGTCGCATTCATTGACATGGGTAGCGTGGGATCCCTGGATAGAGATTTGAGGGAAACTTATAATGAGTATACGAATGCATTGACAAATGGAGATTTTGGCAAAGCGAGTGATTATATCTTGCGGTTGGCTGTTGATATTCCCAGAGTTAATATACCTAGAGTCAGGGCAGAGATGTCGCGTGCTATAGATTTTTGGTCCTCCAAAGCCCAACTTAAAGGGATAGAGTATAAAGAAAAGTCTTTTGGTGGGGCAACGGCTGAATTATCTAAAGTGATTGCCAGATATGGTATCCCAAATAATTGGACTTTTCTCAAAGTGACTCGATCTTTTTTAACTCTAGATGGTACAATGCAGTACCTATTACCTGACTTTGATTTCTTCAAGACATCTAGAAAATATAATCGCCAGGCAGATCGACGTGCTCTCAAACAAAGTTTAGAGCCAAAAAGTATTAGAACTTCGATTAACCAGTTCTTTGACACTATTAGCGAGTACAATAACCTGATTTTACCTGAGTTGCGACAACGAACCATCGCATTTGAGTTAACCAGTAATATTTTTGCACTGTTACTGGTAGTAGGTTTGCGTTCTCTCGCATATTTACTCCTAATAACTGAAGCAGTTGTAGTTTATAGTTTCCTTTATCAACATTATTTTAAGGCGATTGAACCTATTCATACTCAATGGGCTGACGAGTTTGTTCAACAAATTCCCCATCTTCCATATCTGGAATGGATTGGTATTTTTATACTGATTGGCCTCAGTGCTAGAACACTGCTTGCGGGAGCAAAAATTCTGGAGCGTAAAGACTTTCCTCAATAGGTAAGGGGGTAGTTAAAATGTAAGGATTCAGGTCTGGCGTCATCAAGTTATTAGGGGATGAAAGGCTTCGTCCCCAATGAATGCACCGAATACCTTGATTGTTCGGCCTTTGGCTTGTAAGCATTCAGCCATCAGCCGTCAGCAGTCAGGCTAAGGCTCACGCTGCTTGAGGTGCTTATTTTATTCAAAAGCACCTCAAGGAGATTCATCTACATGCACCATTAGCTGTCCTTTCACCCATTCCCGCAAGCGGTCAACGCTACCTTTGACCGCTTCTGCCATTCTGGCATTGGTAGCGACCAAAGTTCCCACTCCTACTTCAATGGCACCCAGTTCCCGCAGCAGTTCTTGCTGCAACTCAATCGGAAAGATGCCCGTAGTGCGATCGCGAAGCGTGACCAAAGGTCAATCGCGTTTTAGTGAAGCCTCGACAAACAGTGCGATCGCACCTCAAGCAGCGTCGGCAATGCCTATAGCGTGACCAAAGGTCAATCGCGTTTTACTTGATGCCTCTAAAAAGAGTGCATTCGCGTTTTAGTAGTTGATGTAGGGTGGGCAGTGCTTTCGACCGATTCATGTGGTTAGCAATCGCCAAAGTAGGCACTGCCCACCAACGGATTAATCACAATCGGACCAGTGCGATCGCACCTCAAGCAGCGTCGGCAATGCCTATAGCGTGACCAAAGGTCAATCGCGTTTTACTTGATGCCTCTACAAAGAGTGCGATCGCTTAATCTTACATTCGGGTTATACCTTAGATAATCCCCAGCCCAATCGCAACCACGTCGCAGTAGCTCATCTAGACTACTTAGAGCTAGATCGATATTCCATAACATTACAGTTTTATCCTCACTAGCCGTAGCAAGAGTCTTGCCGTCAGGGCTGAAGCTAACACTATTGATCGCAGCACCACTACTCTTGAGGGTTTGGAGTACTTTACCCTCCGGAAGACTCCAGAGTTTGACTGTCCCGTCACTACTACCACTGGCAAGTATGGTACCGTAGGGGATAAAACTGAGGCTATTGACTACACCACTATGTCCCTTAAGAGTTGCCAGTTGTTGACCTTGCAAATTCCAAAGTTTAATAGTTCCATCCAGACTCGCGGTAGCAAGGGTCTGACCGTCACGGCTAAAGCTGAGGCTAATCACCGCAGCACTATGCCCCTTGAGAGTTTCAAGTTCTTCACCGCTCAAATTCCAGAGTTTAAGGGTTCCATCCTTACTAGCAGTAGCGAGGATTTTGCCATTAGGGCTGAACTTGACACTGTCAAAATCATCGTTATGTCCCTTGAGAGTTGCCAGTTGTTGACCTATTAAATTCCAGAGTTTTACGGTTCCATCGTTACTAGCACTGGCAAATAATTGTGCATCAGGGCTGAAACTGACGCTGTAAACACTAGCTTTATGGGCATCAATAGTTTTGATTAGTTTACCCTCCAGACTCCATAGCTTTACCGTTCCATCCAAACCAGCACTGGCAAGGAATTTCCCATCAGGGCTGAAACTAAAACTTATGATTGGATTTTGATTTTCTTCTAAGGTCTTCACTAGTGTACCGTCTAGTTTCCAGAGTTTGACACTTCCATCCAAACCAAGACTGGCAATGACATTATCATCAGGGCTGAAACTAAGACTTATGACTGCACCTTGATGTCCTTCTAAGGTACTGACTAGTGTACCGTCTCGTTCCCATACTTTAACAGTTCCATCGAAGCTAGCAGTGGCAATTGTGCGACCATCGGGACTAAAGCTGACGCTATCAACCACAGCCTTATGTCCAAATAGGGTTTGGGTTTTGAGATCATAGTCCTCAACGCTCCAGAGTCTGACGGTCAAGTCTCTGCTGGCGGTGGCTAAAATTTTGCCATCGGGACTAAAGCTCATAATTGCAATCCCTCTCTTATGACCCCGCAAGATTTGGAGTTCCTGACCTTCCCGACTCCAAAGCTTAACAGTTCCATCTAAACTGCCAGTGGCAATTGTCTGACCATCAAGACTGAAGCTAACGCTGTTGATTGTGGCACCAGAACTCTGGAAAGTAAGAATTTCCTTTCCTTGAAGATTCCAAAGTCTAACAGCTCCATCCAGACTAGCAGTGGCAAGGGTCTGACCATCAGGGCTAAAACTGATACTTGTAACATCAGCTTTATGCCCCATAAAGGTTTGCCCAATTCGGTTGCCTTGTTTGTCCCACAATCTTACTATTCCGTTGCTACTACCACTGGCAATCACCTTACCGTCAGGACTGAAACTGAGACTCGTAATACTAGCGTTCTGTATTGCAAAGGGTTGCCCAATTGGGTTGCCCTGTCTGTCCCACAATCTTACTATTCCGCCGCGACTACCACTGACAATCACCTGACCGTCCCGGCTGAAACCGATACTTGTAACCTCAGTTTCATGCCCCTGGAGGGTGTGTCGTAATTGACCGTCTATACTCCAGAGTTTGACGGTGCCATCAGCACTGCCAGTGGCAAGGATTTCACCATCACGACTAACACTGACGCTATTGACTGTATCTGTATGCCCTGGGAGAACGGTTAGTATTTCATCATCTCCCCTCCAAAGTTTGACCGTACTATCAGCAATGCTAGTGGCAAGGATTTCACCATCAGGACTGAAAGTGACGCTATTAACCCAACTGTCATAACCTTCCAAACGATTGCGCTCTCTGACTCCATAAAGGGCTTGCTGTAATGCAGCTAAAGTCTGAGTGCGGGTATTGGTTCCTACTGCGATTGCTGACTTAAGTTGTGTTCCTGCCTTTAAAGCTAATATGAGTGGATCAAGTGACTCCCTATTTCTGTTAAATAGGGCTTCTGAGGATTGAGCAAGAGCAAGAGTCTTTAGTATTTTAACTTGTCTCGCAAATAGTAGTCCGGTCAATAGTATTAATACTACCATAATAATCATTTTTTTGACAATTGATGCTCTAAATCGGCTTTTAAAAAACGCCTCTTCTAGTCTTAATTTACTTCGTTCCGCCTCTTTTCTTGCTAGTCTCTCCTGTTCCAATTCAGTGATTATTAAAGCTCCTGTCGATTGACGAATAATAGGAACAAGATAGTCGTGTACTAATTGATAGTGCGCAGTCGAAAATTCTGGCAAAAGTAAAACCAATCCTGAGTTGACGAAGATCTCTAATATTAAATCTAGGTTTTCTATCTCTCCTACTCCGAGATCGAATAAACCCGATCCTAACTCTGCCCTTGACTTGAGTGGTCGAGTGTTATTTTCATCTGTTAGGAGGTATAAAACTAGTCTTGCCTCACGTTCATTCCAATAACCACAGTCTTTAACAACTCCAGCTAAAAATCGCTCCAATAGCTTTTGTTTAGAACCGATTGCTTGATACTCAACCAGTTTATAAATTTTCTCTTCTTGTAATTGTAATCCCACAATCTGTAACTCAATGGGACGAACTTCACCTAGCTCTCCTGCTAAATCATTTACAAGTTGATTAATCAAAGCATTTTCCAAATACAAATGAAGTTTAGTTGTTACATGTTGTATAAACTTATCACTATTTTCTTGAGAAAAGTTTCCTAGATAATAAAGTATATCTTGGCTTAATATGTAATTGATAGTATCTATTTTTTTTGAACGTTGAAATTTTAAGAGATAGTGTAGATAGTCTTCCCTTAATGACAGAATCACTTGAGTATAAGGAATATAGTCAATTGCTGTTTTTAAAAATTCCAATAAAAGATTACGATCGACTATATCTGGGACAGCAACAAATAATTCTTCAAACTGATCAAAAATTAAAACTGTTAGTAAGTTTCGGTCACCATTTTCTTGCAACTGTTGCAAGATGCTAGTTACTGAATCTGCTTCAACAGAAAGACTAAGCCCTCTTGCTCTTAGTGCATTAACCAATAACTCGCCTAACTGCCTAACCCAGTCAGTATAGACTCGTATGGCAATTGGCAATACATCTCGTTGACCAATAGCTCTTTGCTTGAGAATTGGAACTAATCCTGCATAGATTAAGGAACTTTTTCCAACTCCAGATGGTCCATGAATAACAGTTAATTTACAACTAGTATTGCCAATTCTTTCGAGCAAATTATTGATATCTTGTTGTCTACCAGAAGCAATAATTTCATCTGCAACCATTTCCGGCTGCTCAAGGGCTGGAAGTTGAGACTTAGCTCTTCTGCGTTTTGGCTGTAATCTCCCTGTACCGATAAAAGCTCGCAAGCCAAACTGTTGCTCAATGGATATTCGTTCTTGTTTAACTCTAAAAGCAGCTAGATAGTCACCCTTTTCAAGGTATAATTCTCGCCAGCTTGCCAAAATCATAATATAAAGCTCTGGAGCATAATGGGCTGGAGTTTCTGCTTTAGCTATTTCGAGATACTTGATACTGTCTTGATACTTACAAAGACCTTTTTCTGCTCTTGCTAATAATAATAAATACCAAGCTTTATCAAAGGATTGAATCCCATCTAATTTTGCTTTTTGTTTGGATGAGGTTGCTGTTGATTCAGGCGACAAACTAGTTTTCAGGATGGAGAGTGCTTGCTCTGCTAATCCCTTAGCTTCAGTCCAAGCTAATTTATCTAAAGCCACCTCCGCCAGAAAACCATAATCTTTCGCTAACTCAATTGACTTACCATTGGCACTATGCAGTGTTAGAGACCTTTGGGCTAAGGTTTCCAAGTCTGCCCATCGTTGTAAGCGTTGCAAGACTCTGGCAAATTGAGTAATCAATCGGTTAGCTAAATCCTGATCAGATATCTGAGCTAAACTATCAACACATTGTTCAACTAAATTTTGTGGTTCAGGTTTTCCATAAGGACACAACCCGATATGAAATAAAACCATGCCTTGCCAATCGCAGCGGGTTAGTCTTTGCCATAGATCTAAGCTTTTATGAAAGTAACGTAAGGATTCTTCAAACTGTTGTTTAGCATAGTAATTGCGACCTACCATCAAGTAAAAACTAGCTTCTAACTCTGGTTCTATTTCCTGGTTGTGATGTTGTAAATCTTGCCAAGCTGACTCAAATTCTGATAGATCATCTATCCCCCGATTTAGCTCATACAAAAATTTTTCAGGATCAGAGTCTGGAAAGTTAGTCAATATCTCCTTGGCTTTTTGAGAGAGAGTATAGATTAATTCATAAGATAAGGAATCAGGAGGGGTTTGAAACTCCCTAGTTGTGCCCCAACTCTCCAAATCAGGAGCAACCCGAAGCAATTTGGTTTGAACCTGATCATTAATCCACAGCACTAGGGGGAAATGGAAATTTTTCCGAAACTCTTCCCGCACTCGGTTAGTGGCAGCCAGCAAGCTATCAATATCATCAACAGCCTCTAAGCCAAAGACCATCACAACCCCTGGCTGCTGATCACCTAATTCCTGCCGAATCTTGCTATAAAGTCTGCTATCAGACTTTTTTAGCACAACGTCGCGGATTTGAACAGAACAGGTTTCTCGGAGCCCCTCAGTCATTTGCTGCTGTACATAGGTATAGTTACAGTGTGCAAAAATCAGCGAAAATTGCCCCTGAGAAGCTTCAATTGCCCAAGCCAATCTTTGCAACGCACGGTCGTTGTAGGCAGCAACCTCTTTGGTTTTATCGGAGGCACTCATATATCGCAAAGGGAACAGGGAACAGGGAACAGGGAACAGGGAGCAGGGAGCAGGGAGCAGGGAGCAGGGAGCAGGGAGCGTAAGCATTCAGCATTCAGCAGTCAGCGGTCAGCTTATTTTATTCAAAAGCACCTCAAGGTGGCACAGGCTTCTAGCCTGTGGTGGCACAGGCTTCGACGCTGGCACTTTCCCCATAAACACCTCAATTAGTGTGAGCCTAGCCCATGAGCTGATAGCTGATAGCTGATAGCTGATAGCTGAATGCTTACCAGGGAGCAGGGAGCAGTAGGAAAGAGATCGAAACAGTTTTTGATGTTATAGCACTACGCATTAAGGTGTTTGACATTGATACAAGCAGCAAAAGCTGTTTTATTGAACTTTTGCCTTTTGCCTCTTGCCTCTTGCCTTGCGCGTAGCGCTATATAATAAATCAGCAATATTGTTCATAACCTATTTATAAATGCTATGGCTGTAGTTCCTTAGCTTCTGCTAAAATTGGATTAACATCAAACCAAGGTTCTTCTTGATCATAATACTCGTAAACAAAGCGACTGCGGATTAAGATTTGATATCCATCATCTCCAGTCACTTTCTTCTCCTTAGCTACTTTACCCAGTAAATCCCACTCATCATTAGTGATCGCTAAGACAAGTTTATGAAGCTGAGCCTTAATCATACGTTCTAGACCATTACGGGAAAGGGGTAGTTTTCCTTCCTCCATGATCCAATCATTGAGAAACCGGAGTAAATTCCGCACATGACCACCACTAGCACCACATAAACGGTCTAAGCTTTCAGCACTGTCAAAAATTGCTGTAATTTTAC
This sequence comes from Moorena sp. SIO4E2, assembly GCF_010671945.1. Taxonomy (NCBI): domain Bacteria; kingdom Bacillati; phylum Cyanobacteriota; class Cyanophyceae; order Coleofasciculales; family Coleofasciculaceae; genus Moorena; species Moorena sp. SIO4E2. The sequence goes on along the minus strand of NZ_JAAHIE010000117.1, from coordinate 3,473 downwards.
TCAGACGCTGGTTTGGCTCTAAATCTGGAAAAGCTCTTGCCAGCACCATCTGTCGCAGCAGTGCTATTCCTTTTTCATGTTTGCTACCGTTGCGTAAATGCACAGGTACCATTGGTAGGACTTCGGGGTCGGTCATAAACCGTTCAGTCACCATCCCAAAGTCATTGGAAAAGCGCAGTGACAATGGAATAGTGTAAACCACGTGACAGCTCAGTCCCCGCAACTGTGCCCCTCGATCCGCAAACAAATATTCTGGCTGAAGACGACCAAAGGGCTTTTGAATAGAGTCCACCCGGTCAAGGCTATCAACAATAACTACTAGTCCCTTTTTCCCGGTCTGTTTCAATTTATTGATAGCAGGCTCTAGCACCTCCTGATTAATTGCCTCAATAAGTCCATTGGTTCGAGGCTCTAGATATCCTCTCAACTTATCCCGCTGCTTAGGGCTAGCTTTGGCTTGACTGGTAATGGTGGCAATCCCTACAGAGAATTCTACCTCCGATAGCTCCATCGGTGTTTGTAAGATATCTTTGACTTCGCCGAATAACCTCTGGAAGTACCCTGGTTGAAGGCTAATGCCAGCGTCTTCCAGACTTTCACTGACTCGACGAGCGATCGCCAGTAAAATATCGCTAATATCAACATCGCTCATTTCCAAGTCTTGATCTGACTCAAAGTAAACCACATGAAATCCTGACCGTTCTAAATCCACCTTTAACCTGAGCAACTCCGTAGACTTGCCGCAGCCAATATGCCCAGTAAACAGTTCACAAGTAGGCTGATTTGGTGAAAAGATAGCAATCTTTTTTCTAAGTTTTTCAATAATCTGACCGCCGCGTACTGAAGAGAAATCAATGTAATACTTGCGATCATCCTCATTGTCCACCGCTAAGGTTTTACTGGGGTTGGTAGCTCGATAAAACGTTTGTAAATCGGTCATCTTACTTATTAGTTATTTTGCCCCTATTCTGTACCAAGCTGCGGTTGGAACATGGAACGGTTCATCCGAGCTGGCCTTATGCACCCACTTTACCTTAGTCACTATTATATAGCAGTTCTAAATTTGGTGATGTACTTTCGTTCTAGGTTTTAGGGAGCAGGGAGCAGGGAGCAGGGAGCAGGTAACAAGGAACAGGGAACAGGTAAGAGTAGGAAATAATTCCGATAAATTTTTGTAATGATGCTAAATAAGCCTTAAAATTTAGGCTCAGTTTTTAAAAACTGATTCCAGTTTTTTGATTAAACAAAATTACTAATTATCGGTTATAATAATTGTGAGTTACAGATGATTTTTTACTATTCCCTGTTCTCGATTTCCTCTTCTATGTTCCCTGTTCCCTATTCCCTGTTCCCTTTGCTATAGTTTTTAGGCTGTTCCATGACCAGAAATGTCCATGACCAATTTGCCAAACAATGTCTTAAAGAACTCCTCGACCCCCTGGGGAAAGTGGAAACGAGCTGGAAAGTGCCTGGGGAAGTTCAAGAAATTGATGTTTACTTTTTGCCATCTCAGCCACTAACCACCAATGGACAAAGCCTGGGATTACTCGGAAAACTGGCCACAACCCCTGCTATTTTTGAACCGTTCCGCAACCCAGTTAGTAAATTTGAGGTGCTCAGTTGTATCGGTAAACTCATCCAGGTTCATGGTCAAGTTTTCCGTCAGGCTAAGCGCACTAATGCCCAAGTTAGGGTCACCCAACTGCCTCGTTTATGGATTCTCTCCCCAACCGCTTCCGAAGAGTTTTTAGAAAGCTTCAATTTCCAAGCAGATCTAGTTAATTATCCCAGGGGGATGTACTTTCTGGGGAAATCCTTGTATACGGCGATTGTAGCGATTCACCAACTACCAGTGACCCCGGAAACCTTATGGTTGAGAATTCTCGGTAGAGGTAGAGTGCAACAGCAAGCGATTGAGGAATTGAAATCCCTACCAAACGGCAGTCAGCACAAAGACAATATCCTAGAATTAGTATATGACATGCTGGCGATATTACAGGCACGTATCAAACAAAATCAAGACCTAGAAGAAGATGAGAGGGAGTTAATCATGCAATTATCTCAGATATATCAACAACGACTGGAATTGGCTACCGAGCTTGGCAAACAAGAAGGACTAGTCCAAGGCAAACAAGAGGGACTAGTCCAGGGCAAACAAGAGGGACTAGTCCAGGGCAAACAAGAGGGACTAGTCCAGGGCAAACAAGAAGGACTAGTCCAAGGTAGGCAAAACGAACGCCGTAGTATGGTCACTTACTTATTGCGTAGCCGTTTTGGTGAACTAGACCAGGAACTGCTGGGAATTATTGAGCCATTGATGGCACTCTCTCCAGAAGAATTTACCCCCCTACTATTACAATTATCTCGACTAGAATTATTGACTCGATTTGGAGAGCGAAATTAATAGAGGCTGTGGTTATTAATCCCCAATGTCGTGCCGGTTGACTAGCTCGTGGAGACGGAGTTTTTGCTGACTAATTAAATAGTAATTAAAGACTAATTAAATCAATAGTTCTGAGGGTGTTCCATGACCAGAAACGTCCATGACCAATTTGCCAAACAATGTCTTAAAGAACTCCTCGACCCCCTGGGGAAAGTAGAAACGAGCTGGAAAGTGCCTGGGGAAGTTCAAGAAATTGATGTTTACTTTTTGCCATCCCAGCCACTAACCACTAATGGACAAAGCCTAGGATTACTGGGGAAACTGGCCACAACTCCTGCTATTTTTGAACCGTTCCGCAACCCAGTTACTAAATTTGAGGTGCTCAGTTGTATCGGTAAACTGATCCAGGTTCATGGTCAACTTTTCCGTCAGGCTAAGCGCACTAATGCCCAAGTTAGGGTCACCCAACTGCCTCGTTTATGGATTCTCTCCCCAACGGCTTCCGAAGAGTTTTTAGAAAGCTTCCATGCTCAACCAGATCTAGTTAATTATCCCAGGGGTATGTACTTTCTGGGTAAATCCTTGTATACCGCCATTGTGGCGATTCACCAACTGCCGGTTACTCCGGAAACGTTATGGTTGAGAATTCTCGGTAGAGGTAGAGTGCAACAGTACGCGATTGAGGAGTTGAAATCCCTACCCAGCGGGAGTCAGTACAAAGACAATATCCTAGAATTAGTATATGACATGCTGGCAATATTAGAGGCACGTATCAAACAAAATCAAGACCTAGAAGAAGATGAGAGGGAGTTAATCATGCAATTATCTCAGATATATCAACAACGACTGGAATTAGCTACCGAGCTTGGCAAACAAGAGGGACTAGTCCAGGGCAAGCAAAACGAACGCCGTAGTATGGTCACTTACTTATTGCGTAGCCGTTTTGGTGAACTAGACCAGGAACTGCTGGCAATCATTGAGCCATTGATGGTACTCTCTCCAGAAGAATTTACCCCCCTACTATTACAATTGTCTCGACTAGAATTATTGACTCGATTTGGAGAGCGAACATAGTCGCTAGGGAGTATGA
>NZ_JAAHIE010001169.1:0-1501 GCF_010671945.1 Moorena sp. SIO4E2 | reverse complement strand
TTGAGGGTGCTAATAGTAACCAGCCAGCAGTAATTGGTCGAGTTGTGCCAGGAGAGCCCGATTCTTGTATACCGGATTGGTCAGTGGTGGCAGTGGTGAGTCGGGGTAGGGATGATGGGGGAAGACCCCTTTCAGTGTATCGTTATTTCCTCTGTCAGGGGGCAGATAGTCTCTGGAAAATCCTGAGCTGGATGGAGGACTATGAGCAGCGAGTAGGCCATCTGCCTGTTTTTAATCCTTTTGAGACTAGACTAGATCCTTCACAAGAGATTTCTATACCACCTGAAATCCCCTCAGAGAAACTTGAGCACAAGTTTGAGCATAAGTCTGTACCGATAGTGCTCTCATGGGAGTATCAGTATAATTTAAGACTGATTAACAAAATAGCTGAAATAAAAGCTGGAGCTGAGCCTGTGTCCTGGGCTTACAATGCTGAAGCCTTAGAGAACCCTTGGAGCTTTGTTCTGATTCATCCAGCCAGTGAGCGTGCCTATGGAAGTTTTCTGCAACTGAAGGCTAATCGTCCTTTAGCTCTGATGCCAGCAACGGTGGACGAACAGGCACTCAAGTCAGCAATTAAAAGCTTGATCAACAGTTCTCAGGTGAAATCAGAAGCTGTTCTCAAGATAGCAGGGGCATTAGGGAACCAAAAAATTACTTCAGACTACTGGCACAGGTTATTTGATGGTGAAGGAGCCCAACATGCTCTGACTCATAACTTATATACTCCTCAATTCGTAAGATTAATAACTCTCAGAGCCATGGTGATTCCAGAAACCCTACCAGAGTTTTTGGATTGGTTGAATATCAAGGGTGGTAGGCAGAAACCTGACAACAATCAAGTGATATCTTTAGAGTTTCAAGAGGCTATTGGTTCCAAACTCCCACCGGCTCAATTGGCTAGGGGCATCAAACTTATCCTGCCTAAACTGCTGGAAAAAAAAATCACTCCTGAAGCTGTTCATTGGTTGCTGGCAGCTCCTCACAGTGCCTGGAAGTATTACCGCAAGCAGTTTATCAATGATGTTCAAGCTGATTTAGAAGTGATTAGTAGTTTTAATCGGCGGTCATATAGTTCAGAGTCCAACTCTTTACGTTGTGGAGATAAAATTTGGAATAAATTAATCAATTTTTTGCGATTAATTCGCCGCCGACATAGATACTATGAACCTTATTACAAGCCTCTAGCTAAATTGTTTGAATGGCTGAGAGAGTATCGTTTAGCTGCCTATTTTTATCAGGTTGCTTTTGGTGGAGTACCAAAGGAAATATTTAGTAAAGCTTTTTCAAATTCACGTAAATCGGTTCAAGACGCTTTTGGATTGCCTATCAAACCAAGGATGACTCCACAAGAACAAATAAGTAAGCAATCTTCTGGAATTTTAAAATTTATTATAGAAAATATAGAAATATTTTGTATTATTATAGGATTATCATTGGTTTCCGTAACTATTACTTATACATTGAGTGAAATTCTAACAGCTCAATCTCCAAAGCCGAC
>NZ_JAAHIE010001168.1:0-1535 GCF_010671945.1 Moorena sp. SIO4E2 | reverse complement strand
AACTCCTCAGCGATAATCAACCAGACTATGACTGGGATCCATCCCACAATCTGATTTTACGCTACACTTATCCGGATTTTATGCCCAAGGGTATTATCACTCGTTTGATTGTGGTGATGCATCAGTATATTGACCAAGAAAAAGATGTTTGGAAAAGTGGCGTCATCTTAACTAAGGACAACACCAAAGCTGAAGTGATTGAATATTACGGTAAACGGGAGATTAAAATTAGGGTTACTGGTAGAGATAAGCGGGGATTATTAACTATAGTTGCTCACGAACTAGATAAAATTAATCATTCTTATAAGCGATTGAAGTGCAGTAAATTAATACCTTGTAATTGCCATAAGTGTAAAGACAGTCAGTCGCCACATTCTTATCCCTTTGAAACATTGCTAAAATTTATAGAAGACCAGCAAGACACCATTCAATGTCAAACAAGCTATGAGATGGTGAATGTTTTGAGTTTACTTGGTGATATAATAGATTTGAACAAGTTAGTATCTAACGATCCACAAGATAGTAATCAATCCATTCAGTTTAAAGGCGATATTCAAAAATTAGTATTGCTATTATCACAACACGGTAATATTTCTGGAGATTATTCTGAAATCATGGCTAATATCAACGATAAAAGTCAAAATATAAATATATCGGATAACGCTACAGTAACAAATAGTTTTGCTGGTGCGTTTAACTTAGGTGAGATTAGTGGTACAGTTGCTAATACTATCAACCAGTTACCTAGCTTTGAGCCTGAGCCTGATAAAAAACAACTGAAGGAATTACTCAGTCAACTGCAAAGCGCAGTCTTAGCAGAAGATTTGGATGACGAAGACAAAGCAGAAGCCCTAGAACAAATTGAAGCGATCGCTTCTGGTTTAACTAATTCCGAAGATGGTGCTGTGAAGAAAGTAGTTAAGAAGGCGATGAAAATACTCATGGGAACTGCTGCTGCTTTGTCTCCTACTGCTAATATGGTAACTATATGTAAGGATTTACCAGGTTTGATTAGTAAGATATTTTGAGAAAAAGGCAAGATAAGCGATCAGCGATCAGCGATCAGCTTTCAGCTTTCAGCGATCAGCGATCAGCTTTCAGCTTTCAGCTTTCAGCTTTCAGCTTTCAGCTATCAGCTTATGCGCTACGCGCACAGCTTTTGAATAAAACAAGTAAGCATTGCTTTAATCTCTGTTACGTCAGCTGAAGGCTGACGGCTGAAGGCTGAAGGCTGACGGCTGACCGCTGACGGCTGACCGCTGACGGCTGACCGCTGACGGCTGACCGCTGACGGCTGACCGCTGAATGCTTACAAAAAATATAAGTCTAAAAATAAAAAAAATAGCCGTAGATATTATGTCTACGGCTTTTTCAATGCCACAGTAAGTGGATTGAAATTGTCATGTCAGTCAGATCCCAAACCAAACCTGATGTGATCTTATTTTATTGGCCAAAGGCCACGCTACGCGAAAAGACCAGGAGCCTTTGCAAGGGGGGAAACCCCCCCAGAAATTTAGCGATGCAGCGCGGTCTTG
>NZ_JAAHIE010001167.1:0-1538 GCF_010671945.1 Moorena sp. SIO4E2 | reverse complement strand
GCAGCAGGACGATAGCGACTACAATAATTAGGAGCACATAGGTAAGACCCGCCTTTAATGACATGTTTAGCAACACCCGGTTCTCTGGGGTCGAAGCTTTCTTTTTGATTAGGTCCTGTAGGATTAAAGCTGTGGGCTTTGCCATTGTGACCGATGCTATACCAATCTGAGGTCCACTCCCAGACATTACCAGTTATGTCATACAAACCATAACCATTTGGTTCAAAGGAACCTACAGGTGCAGTGCCGGTGTGACCATCAGCTTTGGTGTTGAAAAAGGGGAAGAATCCCTGCCAGGTATTCGCCTTCTTGGCTGAGTATTGCTCACCCCAGCTGTAGGTAGCATCATCCAGTCCACCGTGAGCGGCATATTCCCATTGGGCTTCTGTGGGTACTGACTTCCCTGCCCACTTAGCATAGGCTTGAACGTCTTCATAGGCAACATGAACCACAGGATAGTTCTTTTTTCCTTTAATGTTGCTCTTTGGACCAAAGGGATGTTGCCAGTCAGCCCCAGGAGTCCACTTCCACCAGCTCAGGTAACCCACTGGTCTAACACCATTGTCCGGCATCTGAAAGACTAGGGAACCAGGTGCCCGTTGCTCCTCTGTTAAGTTGGGAAACTGTTCCGAGGAGAGGGGACGCTCTGCTACGGTAATATAACCAGTTTCTTTGACAAATTTGGCAAATTCTGCATTAGTGACTTCGTATTTATCGATGCAGAAGCTCTCAACCGTGACATCTTCCGCAGATCGCTCGGAAGGGTAGTAAACGTCGGAACCCATCTTGAAAGTGCCCCCAGGGATGAAGGTCATACCTTCAGGGCAGCTATTTACCCTGGGAGATGCCTTGACTGGTGTGGCAGTGCCAAAGACTAGGCATACTGTCAGGAAACTGAGGAAAAGTTTGAAGAGAAGTGATTTTAACCAAGGAGTCTTCATTTTTGATCCAGAAAAGCGATTAGTATGTAAGCATATGCGCTACTTGAGGTGCGGTCAGCGGTCAGCGGTCAGCTATCAGCCGTTGGCCAAAGGCTAATGGCACCTCAAGTAGCGTGACCATAGCCCATAAGCTGAATATCACTGAATATCACTAAGCCACTCCATAGCCTGTGTAAGGACGTTTATAACTGGGATGTAAACCGAGAATAATATCTTCTTTTGGTATACCCATTTCCACCAAATCTTTTGCCAAATCAGCTTCTGTCATATTTCGCTGAATCCAAATTCTACCATCTTTGATATCTAAATGGATGAAACAGTTATAAACTCGTTTGAGTCCATCCCAGCCGATATCTAGAAGTTGATAATGGTCATGTTCTGTGTCAAAAATAAGTTGACCTTCAATCTCTGAATCTGAATTATTGGCTTCTAACCTGGCATGATTAGTTAATAGTTGGCGAATTATTAATCGGTAATTTTCTAATTTTTCCATTCGGTTATTATCTCCTCAACAGGATTATATATGAGCAATTTTACTTGATAAACCTTTACTGCTTCTTGGGAAAATTTTTATTGGAAGAATGATTCAAATGTATC
>NZ_JAAHIE010001166.1:0-1542 GCF_010671945.1 Moorena sp. SIO4E2 | reverse complement strand
AATGGGATTAGTCATTAGTACAGTCAATATGAAAGGTGGTGTGGGCAAGACCACCCTCACCGTCAACTTGGCGACTTGCTTAGCCAAAAATCATAATAAGCGGGTTTTGGTGGTCGATTTAGATACCCAAATTAGTGGAACCTTGAGCTTAATGCAGCCCCAAGCATTTGCTAAAGCTAGAAAAGGAAGGCGGACATTAAGTCGGTTAATTGACAAAGTCACTAAACCTAGCTATCGCAGTCGCTTAACAATTGAGGATATTATTCAAACTGATAATTGTAATATCAAAGGATTGGATTTATTGCCAGGAGATATTGAGCTTTATGATGAATATGTAGTCTCTGATCTACTCCATAAGCAATCTATTCAGGAAGGGGAGGTGGAATTTAGTAAGGTTTGGAGCCGCTTTGAAAGTCTATTAATCAAAGGGATCTTAGAGCCAATTATCCCTAACTATGACTTTATTATTTTAGATTGCGCTCCTGGGTACAATCTTTTGACTCGCAGTGGCATTGTGGCTAGTGATTTATATCTGCTACCAGCCAGACCAGAACCTTTATCTATTGTAGGGATTCAACTTCTAGAAAGACGGATTGCCAGGCTCAAAGAAAGTCATCAGCAGGATAGTCCTCTTAACTTGCAGCTGTTGGGGATTATCTTTATTTTGTCAGGCGGGGGACTGATGGGTAGGTACTATAAGCAAGTGATGAGGCGAGTTGATAACGATTTCGATAGCAACCAAATTTTTAAAATTCGCATTCCCATGGATGTTAATGTTGCTAAAGCTGTGGATAGTTTTAGTCCTGTAGTTATCGCTCATCCTAATTCTGCTGGCTCTAAAGCATTCTTCAAGTTGACAGAAGAATTTTTACTTAAGCTTGAGGGGATTAAGAGTATGGAACAAATCAGGGATTAGTGTTGAATCTCTAATCCCTGATCTGGCCAATAGTGCTAACTGTCCTTAGCAATCTCTCAATCACCAATAACTTACAAGTCAGTTAACAAGTTACCTCAGAAGTTACCAGCTAAGGCAGCATTACAGCGTTCGCAGATGGTAGGATGCTCAGCAATTGTACCTACTTTAGGTCCGTAGTTCCAACAGCGATCGCATTTTAAGCCTTCTGCATTGACTACCCCTAGCGCTATAGTTTCTGATTCAGCGCTATAGGTTGCTGTTTGTATAGCTTCTAGGGAATCTACTAATTCTACTTGAGAGGCTAAGAGGAGATAGCGCAATTCATCCACTTGATTTCCACTCAGGCTATCGGAAGGATTCATAGCTTCCAGGCGCTGCTTTAATTGTTGATCTTTAACATAAAGCAAGACCTTAGCATCTAGAGATGAGCCAATCATCTTTTCGGCTCTGGCTTTTTCGAGTACTTTATTTACTTCTGTGCGGATGGTGCGCAAGGTTGACCAGGACGCCGCTAGTTCAGGGTTTTTCCATTGTTCCTCTAATTTGACCCAACCTGACTCAAACACGGATTCATGGGATTTCTGGTAAGGTAGGTATTGCCAGATATCCTCTGCCATGTGACAGAG
>NZ_JAAHIE010001165.1:0-1544 GCF_010671945.1 Moorena sp. SIO4E2 | reverse complement strand
TCTATTTTTAAGGCTTTTTGAAGTATTGTTTTTTGCTCTTGTGTCAGATAATTTTTTGCTGGCATATTTCCTATTATTGGGTTATTTATTAATTTTTATTATACCAATTTAAATGCCGAACAGCTTATAGCAGTCGCCAGGGCAGTTAGGACATCGACATTAGTCTCAAACCTAAGTAAGCGCAAGAGTTTTTCTGACTTCTGACTTCTGCTATATCAGCCATTGACTTGTGGCCACGTTACTTGAGGTGCTTATCGGCTATGGGCACGCTACTGTTCGTGCAGCACCTCAAGTAGCGCAATCGGTGCTTTTGAATGAAATAAGCTGACCGCTGACCGCTGACCGCTGAATGCTTACCAATTAACGATCTTCCTTTCGTTGCCACAACAGTTTTAGTCCTGCGACTAAACCTAAGCCAAGGGGAGTCGTGGGTTCTGGTACTGACTCTGGCTCTGATGGTGTGTAGTCGTAAGTAACCTGGACATCCCCTTGAGCTTTTGTTGCGATCGCATTGAGTATATTAGCGGTTCCGTTAACAATCGATATGGTTTCCGCAGAAAAGAAAAAGTCTACGGGTTGAGTGCCCAGGAATGCATTAAATACGGAACCATTTGTGAATGTCTTCTCACCAGATACATTAGCGGTTAGTCCGATGAATGAAACTGCAGACTCGCCCTGAAAATCTAATGTGCCATCATAGGCAGCGACTTCCGCTGAATCTCTTACTGTTGCTGTCTGTGTGAACAGGGTTGTATTATTTGCTCCGACCAATGTGAATAAGCCTTCCAGATTCCAAGTCAGAGTTGCTGGCTTTGCGTCTAGGCTTTCGCTCCGTGCGTCTCCTGACATTAGCCCGTTAAATTCTATGGTTACCGCATCAAGGGTACCGAGACTGGTGTCGAAGGGGTTGATAACAGGTGTGAGAGGCTCGTCATTGATATTTGTTGGGATCAGTGGCACTGAAGCGGATTGAACGATCGTGGCACTCCTAGCTGCAGTAGTAGTTGCCACAATACTGGTTAAGACAGAAACAGTAGCTACGCAAATCAGATATTTGGTTTTCATTGATATGAAATTCAATCTTCATTTACAAATTAATTATTTTTTTTGTGAATGGCAATTTTATTTTTTGGTATTTATGGCCTTGTCAAATATTTTTTATCCGAATATTTTCTGATTTCTTTTTTTATTATTTGTGTTATAGCGCTGTGCTCAGGGAAAAGGGAACAGGGAACAGGGAACAGGGAACAGGTAATAATTTAGCTTGTCACATAAATCTTTGAGCAATTCTTAGTCCCTTTAATTTGTCAATAATTGAGCAGCCATTGCTATAGATAAAGTCCCATTAATCACTTACAAAATAGTCCCTGTATTTTTGTTAATAGGTAAATTTAAACTTAAAAATTGTCAGGAATCAATTAACCATTAACCATTAACCATTAATCATTAACCATTAAAGAATTTGGAAACTGAGCATTCAATGCTGGCAATACTGGACAGGGTTTCTTCTGCTGCAAGTTATCTCCTTTACCACTAAAGGTATT
>NZ_JAAHIE010001164.1:0-1552 GCF_010671945.1 Moorena sp. SIO4E2 | reverse complement strand
GTGGAAAATTCTAGGACTACGTTATCGATTGGTGAAAGGATATACCGCCATTATTCGAGATGTTAACGAAAATGCAGCTAACCTAACTAAACTTAACGGAGAACCTATAACAACTATTGAAATTCAAACTGGACACCGGAAATACCAGCTGGGTGGGATTATTGCTCCGATTTCTCCCGTAGAGTGTCAGTGGTTAATTCAAGAACTTAAGGATTGGTTAGGACTTACTTAGGACTGGAGTTTAGCTGAGGGAGCGACATAAGCCCTTAAAAGCTTACTAGATAAGGCTTTGATGTCAATGAACTCATACTAGATACAGTCGTAAATAGACCCTCCTTTCATTTTCATGAAGCTTAAACCCTATAATTGATGAAGCGATTTGAACCTACAACCCATCAATCTCATCCATACTCAACCCCGTATATTGAGCAATATCCTGAGCGGGTAACCCTGCGGCCTTCATCTGCTTAGCAATCTGCTGTTTTTATTCCTGTCTACCTTCTGCTCTACCCTGTTCTATACCTTGTTCTATACCTTGTTCTATACCTTGTTCTATCCCTGTTTGTATACCTTGTTTTATACCTTGTTTCATGGTTTCCTGAATCAAGGTTTGGGTAACATTGTACATATCCCGGTAGACCTTAAGGCTATCCTGATATAGCGCTTACTCCGTAGATGAAAAATTGGCAATCTCTGCTACCTCAAATAGCTGGGCAAACACATATATTATAGTGGCAACCATTGAAGGATGGAAGGATAGCGATCGCACTTCATCCTGAACCCTGCCTCACCCTATCCATGCTTGGCATAGCGCATCACATTCAGGACTTCCAGACAGCTTATTATTCAAGGAGTATTAGTTACATCCGGCAAACCCGGTTTGACGGTGTAATCGAGTGACCGCTGGCATTTGACATCACAGCGATCACAATTGTTGTCAACAGCTCTACCCGACAATGAAACAGCCCTGGGGTGTTAGGCGGGATTCCTCTTGCCTTAAAAGCATAAGCAATGTCGCTCATGACTACAGCGGTTTGCACTTCAGTTAGGTACTGTCGTTCTGGGTTTTTAGGGAGCAGGGAGCAGGGAGGTAAGCTATCAGCATTCAGCATTCAGCATTCAGCTTATGCGGTACGTTAGATCCCAGCGTCGTTCGCACAGCGTGGCCAAACGCGCACGCGTGGCCCAAAGGCCAAGGCCAAAGCCTGTGCCATCTAGCTGATAGCTGATAGCTGATAGCTGATAGCTGATAGCTGATAGCTGATAGCTGATAGCTTACTATTCCTAAATAACATCTGTAAGCAAAAGATTCAAATTTTCCACCGTTAACAGCGGCAAATTAGGATTCTCGGTACTACTCACATTTTCTGGATTGGAAAAGAAACTAAAACTAAACAGATATCGTCCCCTGCTTTGATTGGGGTTTTTCTGACTCTGCCAATTCTTAATTTCCTTGACAATATTTGTTCGCAGGTCTTGAGTAACTCCTAACATATCCGTGGAATCCCCAGACTTTGAAACCGTAAATCGAGGAGTTAGTAGAACAGGTAAG
>NZ_JAAHIE010001163.1:0-1554 GCF_010671945.1 Moorena sp. SIO4E2 | reverse complement strand
TCACCCTCCAGGGACATGATGGTTTTGTGAAGGGGGTTGATTTCAGTGCCGATGGTGAGTTAATTGCCTCTGCCAGTAATGACAAGACGGTGAAACTCTGGAATCGCCAGGGGAAACTCCTACGTACTCTAAAGGAACATAGCGATCCAGTTTATAGCGTTAGTTTCAGTCCTGATAGTCAAATCATTGCCTCAGCTAGTCAGGATAGGACAGTGAAACTCTGGAGCCGGGAAGGGAAATTTCTACGTACTTTAGCGGGAGATAAAGGACATACAGATGCCATTAATCGCGTCAGTTTCAGTCCTGATGGTCAGTTAATTGCCTCTGCCAGTAATGACAAGACGGTGAAACTCTGGAACCAGGACGGCACTCTAATTACTACCCTTACTGGGCCTAGCAAGTTGTCCTCCGTTAGTTTCAGCCCCGATGGTAAGCGGATTGTGGCAGGTGCTGCCCGTGGTTTTATGGTAATATGGAGTCGTAACGACATCTCCTGGCAGCAATTCGAGCCTAAAGAAGGAGTAGGGGATAAAAAAATTGTTGTAGGGCATACAAAAACTGTTTATGATGTGAGTTTCCACCCCAATCGAGACATTATTGCTTCTGCTAGTGCGGATGGCACAGTTAAACTATGGAACCCCAATGGACTTTTAATAGGAACGTTAAGCGAGGGTTCTGAACCTGTGGAGTCTGTAAATTTCAGTCCAGACGGTAAAACCTTAGTTTCGATTAACTCAGCTAATCGGGTGAGTATTTGGAATTTAGATTACAGTCAATTCAACGATGTGAATTCTTTACTGAAGCGTGGTTGTGATCAGATCGGTAATTATCTGAACAATAATCCGAACCTCAACGAAGGAGACAGAAAACTCTGTGAGGGAATTGAGGAGCAAGACTAGATCAGCTGGAATATATAGCAGTTCTGATAGTAAAGAGGTACACAAGATTTTTTCCCTGTTCCCTACTCCCTACTCCCTAAAACCCACAACTTGTGTAACTCACCCAATTAAGAACTGCTATATATGATCAATCTTTAGCTAAAGCTAACTCTACCTAATTCCCCATCGTGCCGTGGCGGTATAGGCTCTTGATCTTGGGGCTCTCTAGCGCCAGCACCGGTATCAAATATAGTGTATTTAAGGAATGAAACATCCTCCAATAGACTATTGTCACTAGAGTCAGGTTCGGTGATTAAGTTCCAGGAAGCTGTCTCCATAGCCAAAACCTGAGTAGCAGTGATTGTCGATACTGCTGTCATCCCTAGTAGGGAAAGAATTTTATAACATTTCATAACTGGACTCCGTGGGTTCTCTGCTAATTCCAACTCTACTCATATATACATTTTTCCCAGATTGATGGCTCAGATCAGGAATGTCTCTGAGTCTAGAATATCGTAGCTTTAGCGGCTTTGACGAATCTGCGGAGGGAAAGTTCCCCATGAAGAATTGAGAATGTAGAATTAAGAATTAAGAATTGAGAATTAAGAATTAAGAATTGAGAATTAAGAATTAAGAATTATACATTAGGTATTATTCTTTATACATTATTCTTTAT
>NZ_JAAHIE010001162.1:0-1562 GCF_010671945.1 Moorena sp. SIO4E2 | reverse complement strand
CTAGTCTGTTCTGAATAATCGATATAGGTGTTATTGAATTTTTATTTATTAAATATTTGATGGTTATATTTCTACAGTTAATGATTCCTTTTTGGTCAACTCTGACATCTTACATTGCTTTTAAAGCTATACTAATCGCCAAAAATATCCTACTTATGGAAAAATCTTGCTTGATCAGCAGCCGGTTATTCAGAAATTTATTTTGGCAACTATTCGCCATATTAAATTAGTCATGACTACTCTCCCTACTTTTTTGTTTTCCTGTCTGGTGTTTGATTTAATTTTTTTAAAGGTTTTTTAACCATTGTTTCGTGCTTATGGGACTCCCTTCACTAGTTAAATCATGGAAAATCTTAAAATTCCAACTGAATAAAGTTCACCCCAACAACAATAGGATTCTTGAATCAAATGAGCCTAAGTTCAAAGAAATCTTGACGAAACGAATCCAGATTGTTGATAACTGTCTTTATACGATTAATGACTGTATGAATAGCCTGAATAACATCGTAGATCATCAAGGAACTGCACAACTAAGCAGTGAGCAAATCAATGACCTCAGAAACCAACTTATCCATCTCACAGAAGAACTCCGTCAACTCCGGTGAATCCTCTGATGATTTAAGATGAGTTAAACAGTTACTTATCAAGCTTTTTGTGGGATTAACGAATTGGGTCATGTACAGTAACCAGTTTAGTCCCATCGGGAAAGGTTGCTTCTACCTGGACTTCATTCACCATTTCGGGGACTCCTTCCATCACATCATCCCGCGTCAGCAGGGTAGTGCCGTAACTCATTAAATCAGCTACTGGACGTCCTTCCCTTGCACCTTCCAAAATTTCCGCAGAAATGTAGGCAACGGCTTCTGGGTAATTTAGCTTCAACCCCTTTTCCTTGCGTCGTTCTGCCAATAAGGCGGCAGTAAAAATTAGTAGTTTATCCTTTTCTTGGGGTGTCAGTTGCATTGTTTGATCCTGTGGTTAGTAGCAATTTTGATATTACAACGGCCAAACCCGTGGCTTAATAATAGGACGCCCGAATAGATTAACGCGCAACAGTTGCCAAACCTCCGTAAACCAGTGTCTCACCTCCTCAGTTGAACCACCACGATAGCGGCATAATAATCCTGACATCAGCTGAGTTACCCCAGCTTCCCCTACATACTCCCTAGCATTCCAAAGTTCCCTGGCTTGTTCGAGAATCTCTGATGATAGCGCTTCCCCTACCAAAACTAATGTTCCTACCACTGGTTGTCCCGCTAAACCATAAGGACTAGAGAAGGTGGCTTCGCTAGCTGGTAACCATTGTCGGTCAATCCACTGGGGATGTCCTTGCTGCCAAACTTCCGTATGCGATCGCCAATTTCCCTCCACAAACCTTTCTCCTCTAGCACTCCGTCCAAATCGGGTAATTTCCCAGCCTAACCAACGGGCTCCCGGCGCTAATTCTACCCGCAAATCCTGCCGGTAAACTGCACCATTGAATACAATCGTTTCCTGGGGCAACCATTCTAAACAAGCACCAGTCTCTACTTGGATCCGGATGATTTGTCTAGTTTCTGGCT
>NZ_JAAHIE010001161.1:0-1564 GCF_010671945.1 Moorena sp. SIO4E2 | reverse complement strand
TTAATCGCTGTTTTGACCCAATCGCCTTCAACATAAATTGCTGTGTTCAGTGCATCTCTCAGTTCATCCTCGTTTTGAGCATTAGTAAAAGTTTTGCCCTCATAAACAGCACGACCTCGACGATAGGTAAATTCTCCAGCTACTGTAACAAAGGAGAAAACAGGAATGATTTCATCATTCAAAGCATCAGCCAAGGTGTAGCGAAAATCTGGTAGACATTCGTAAACGTTTTCTTGTACTTCGGAATAATTCACCCAGTTCCCTAAAATTTTATTATTATCAGAACGGAAAGGGGTTCCAGAAGTCATTAAACGATGAGATATAACATGGTCAGGAAAAGCTACTTCACAAGCTTGACCAAATGCAAGGTCAGAACTTGCATGATGCACTTCATCAAGAATCACAAATATTTTGCCAGCCAAAGGTCTATTGAAGCTGTTTCTCAAAGACTCAGCGTTACCTGATTTGGTGAGCCAATGATAGCTGATAACACTACCGTGATAGTCATTCTGAAGCAATTCGTTTGGAGTAGGCAGTCTGCCTAATCTTGTGTCCGTTCCAGAGTAATAAAGATTAAGCCCAAAAAGATCAGCAGCATCTTGAGCATATTGTCTTTTTAGGTGTTCGGCAGGAACAACGACAACAACAAAACGCCAGTCAAAACCATTTTTAAGAGAATTATAAGCATATAAAGCCCCTCCTGTTTTTCCTGATGAGGTACAAGCCTCTACTAAAAAGTTTCTTTCCGGGTTGGTCTGGTACTCCCGGACAAATCGTTCTTGCCAGTCTCTAGGGACAAAATTCTGGGACATAGTCATCTTCCATTGGTTACAATTGATTTATTTTGCATCTCGTGCGTAGTGCCTTTGTATCTCGTATCTCAACTATATCACATCTGTATCTCAAAAGTATGGCGAAAACTGGCAAAGATAAAACGATATCGATCCGTTTATCTCAATTAATGCTTGAGGCACTAGACGCTCGCGCAGTACTTGATGAGAAAGACAGAACTCAAGTCATTAGGCAGGCTATCTCTGAGTATTTAGACTTACCAGAAGAATCTGTTGAGGATAAATTGGTAGTACTGGAAAGAAAACAAAAATCTCTTGATACACTTCTCAGCAAGCTCCGCCAACAACTTCAATGTGAAACTCAAAGAACAGATGCGCTAGAAATCCGTATGGAGGAACTGAGCCGCATCATGTCTACTTTTTTGGAGCACATAAAATAGCATCATAG
Source organism: Moorena sp. SIO4E2 (assembly GCF_010671945.1). Classification (NCBI taxonomy): domain Bacteria; kingdom Bacillati; phylum Cyanobacteriota; class Cyanophyceae; order Coleofasciculales; family Coleofasciculaceae; genus Moorena; species Moorena sp. SIO4E2. The sequence continues at coordinate 325 of NZ_JAAHIE010001161.1, read as the reverse complement.
TTGTACTCATGGCATATTTATGGTTTTATTCTTAACCAAAGGCAAACTTATGATTCTATTTATTTGGGAAATATTGTGGCCTTCGCCCCCTGACTGCCGGACACAAGTGCCTCAAAGCCTGATTATGCCTGGGTGATGGGATGCTTGATGAGATGTTTTTGGTGATTGGGATATTTTGAGTTTGATTTGATTAAGTACCTGTTTGAGTTTCATGGCTGCTAACTAGGGATAAATGCAACATAGAGGTTTTCAGTGACTTAATATGCTCATCGAATGTGCTTATTAAGTCCTGTTATTACCTTTCCCTAGGTAATAACAGGACTTA
>NZ_JAAHIE010001160.1:0-1566 GCF_010671945.1 Moorena sp. SIO4E2 | reverse complement strand
GTAAATTCAATGTTCTTACCCCTACTCCCTACTCCCTACTCCCTATTCCCTATTCCCTGTTCCCTGGGCGTAGCCCTATAAAAAATGAAAATAATTAAACTAACGGAGTATCAGCCAGATAAGATCCCACGCTACCAGATTCCAGAATCGCTAATCAATGAATTGCAGCAAAAATACAGCAATCAGGTAACAGTAAATCTCGAATACTCCAAAACCGGGGATTACTGGCAACTAACCTCTCAAGGATGGGTAGGTTATATTCCCCTAAGCAATGAACTGAGCATCCAACTCCAGCCGAAAGTCCCCCTAAACAATCTTTTCGGAATGCTGGACTATGCTTATAACCTTAGAAGCTTTCACATTCTAGAGGGGTTGATTGATTGTAAATCTCTAGAAGAATTTTACGATTACCTGGTCAGTATCCTTATTAATGGCATACGCGATCGCATTCGCCAAGGACTCTACCGCACCTACATCCCCACAATTGCTCAACTAGCATACCTTCGGGGGCGTTTGGATGTACAGCAAACTATCCAGAAGCCATGGGATATCAAACTTAACTGCCATTACGACCAACACACTAGTGACATCGAAGATAATCAGATTATCGCCTGGACACTCCACTGTATCTGTCGCACTAGTTTATATAGCGCTAATGTAAGTCCAATGTTGCGCCAAGCCTATCATGCCCTACAAAACCTTGTCACCCTACAACCTTATAGTGCTAGGGATTGTATCGGACGAAACTATAATCGGCTCAATCAGAATTACCAAAGGTTACATGCTCTTTGCCGCTTTTTTCTCGAACACAGCGGACCAAGTCATCAAACAGGTAGTAATACCATGTTGCCCTTTCTAGTTAACATGGCAAAACTCTATGAACGCTTTGTGGCTGAATGGCTAAAATCGCACTTACCCAGTGGCTTTGGGATTAAGATACTCGAAAAAGTAGACATCGACAAGACATTATATTTTTACATTGATTTAGTACTCTACGAGGTAGCGACTGAGAAAACATACTGCATTCTCGATACTAAGTATAAAATCCCTATTAGTCCATCTCGTGATGACTTTAACCAAGTAGTAATCTATGCCATCACACAAGATTGTCAAGAGGCAGTTTTAGTATATCCAGCTCCTTTAACTCAACCCCTTGATGTTAAAATTCGTGATATTCGAGTCCGCAGCTTGACATTTTCCCTGGATGGGAATTTGGAAGAAGCTGGTGAACTATTCCTAAAGAAATTAACAGGACTGTAATCATTCAGCTGACAGCGGTAGGCTGAATGCTTACGGTAATTGGTGATTATCCCTGAGCAATTACCCATTACTAAAAAACAAGAACGATCTTGGAATTGATTCAACAGACTTGATATCATCATTCATCATTGGCCAATTCCTCAACGCCCTGATGAATCACCACTGGTGTTCCCACAGAGGCCCAATCAAATAACCACTCAGCATGATCCACAGCTACATTGACACAGCCATGACTTACTGGAGTACCAAACTTACGATGCCAGTATGCCCCATGGATAGCATAGCCCCGGTGGTAATACATGGCAT
>NZ_JAAHIE010000116.1:0-16504 GCF_010671945.1 Moorena sp. SIO4E2 | reverse complement strand
TTTATAAACAGTTTCTAAGTCCTATTCTGTCAACATCAATAATGGAACAGCCCTTATTCACACATTTAAATTGTGAATAGGGGCGCTTTGGGGAGATGGGGAGATGGTCAGAGGGTAGACCGGCTTTTTCACAAGTGGATTGACCGTTGGTCACGCTACGGGAACGATTGGCCGTTGGCCAAGCTACGCGATTGACCGTAGGTCACGCTACTTGAGGTGGAAATTTAAATGCATCTTAGGGAACCCAAGTATAGCGTTTTTATTTGAGATGTAAACATAGGACTGCATCAATATAGGGAACAGGAAACAGAGAACAGGGAAGAGTAGGAAGGGTGCATCTCATATTTGTAAAAAAGATCGGAAGTGTGGGGCCCGGGCGCGGGGAGTGTGGGGCCCGGGCGCGGGGAGTGTAGAAATTTTCGCCCGAATTTTTGCCTAATTGCAAAACTGAGATGCACCCAGTAGGAAAGAGCTCCGAATAGTTTTTGATGTTATCAGAAAGCGATGCAGCGCGGTCATGGGGGGAACCCCCATGACCGACTGCATCAAGACACAGCAATATTGTTTATGACCTATTGGTAAATGCTATATTGACTGAATTATCTCTTATCAAAGAATTTTTCATTAAAACTTGATTATTTTAAAGATTGAGTAAATTTTACTTGGATTAGCTCAATTTTTCCAGATTTATATGTAATATTATTATTGGTAAATAAATCAGTCATCAACGTTAAATCGTTCTTGTCATAGCTACCAACCTAAAGCAGTAAAAGAAAAGACCTCCCTCTGGGGATAATAATCAACAATGAACTCTATCTTGAGAGAGCGCTGCTTGAGTTCGTAGCGATTTTTCTGATTAGTTACATCCATGCTTAAACTAGTTGGCTTGGATGTGTCAGATCATGGTGCTTGCGTATTAAGAGGCTCTAGATTTTAGAATTAATTGATTTGAGCCCCTTGATGTTTATATGATCTGACTTATTAAGTAATTTTTCCAAACCCAAATAGTTCTAGCAAAGACTAGCAAAGATAATAGTTAAGCGTTGGTGATATTTTTCACCCAATTTGAACCCTGATTTTCTAATTGAAGTAAACAGCAAACTAGAATCATGAGTAAGCTAAAACAGAGTTTCTTGATCGGTTTAAATTATTTGGTTCTTACAGCAATAACCATGTTGCCAGGCGAGCCGTCTTTTGCAGCTAATAACTGTCGTGGACGTGACTGCATCCACCATGAACTTGGCACTCAAGCAGTTTGTAAATTGGTAGGATCTGACCAATCGCCTCTACTTCCAATAGGAAGAGATATAGGATGGGCTCAAGGACTAAATACTGAGATCGACAATAAGCTTTTGGGGGGTGATGTTGTTGCCTATAAAATTCGTTGGTTCAATGGTTCATGGTCAGGCTGGTATGTCACTGGAGTGAATGATATCGATGTTAAGTTTAACACTCCGACTAACGACATGCGCCGCATGTGGAGCTATTTCACTGACCACCAACATCAATACATTATTTGCAAAGAGCCGAAATAGTGATCGTATGTTTAAGTCTGGTGAAGGTAAGCATTCAGCTATCAATTTCTCAGAATTCACCTTTTGAATCAAGGAATTGAATCGTTGTAATTAGTTTGAATTAATCCTCAGCAAACCCCACTGGTTTAAAACACTGGTGGGGTTAATTTATGATTTATGATTTATGATTTGTGATTTGTGATTTGTCAACAAATTGACCAATATTTAAATGCAGCCATTAATTTATCCCGTCTGGCGTACAGCTGAAAGCCTATATAGCAATCCGATCTGATTCGTGAAATAAATGGTCTGCTTTAAGGCAGAAGGCACCCACCCCTAACCCCTCCCAGGAGGGGAATGGCAGAAGGCAGATGAGACAGGAGTTGGAGCTAGTTTTTAAAAAGTGCAGTGATTTTACAAGCGATGCAGCAAGGGAACAGGGGGTTTCCCCCATGAGCGACTGCATCAAGACAATGATTTAGGATTGCTATAGAGGGCTAAGCGCTTCCGATTCCCGATTCCCTACTCCCTTAATACAATAATCTGATCCCTCGGTTTTGGTGCTTATCCTGATTTCAACACAGGTTTTGAAGCTGTATACTTGACAAAACTTCCGGTAATCCTATACCACCGGTTGATGGCAGGGTTGCTCCAACTGATATATTATGAGTTTCTGCTCGTTCTGATTGCCCCTGTGGCATTTCTCTAGAAACAAACTCCTTGGTTACAGGCGATATCCTTTATATAGGGTAACTAACCCCATACTGTGCAACTCAAAAGTACTTAAGACTTGACGCTACAGGAAATAAACAATGAAATCAAATCCTTTGCCTCAAAAGCACTTGTCCTCACCTCAACCAATTCAGGAACACATTGATCAAGGGGTTGAACAGCAACCACAAGACCCATTACCCGAAGTAGAAACGGAAGCTGCCAGGGAAGCAACCAATACCCCCGCCAATCCCTCCCGTAAAAAGCGACCGATGTGGCCTTTTCTGTTGCTAGGTATCGGTATTATAGCATTGGGTGCGATCGCTTTCAAACAGTCCCAACCTAATCCCGAGGTATCACAAAACACCATCACAGCAGCCCCAGCTGAACCTAACCGGTTACCTGTACGAGCCACCCCAGTCAAAATTTATCCACTGCAACAGTTAGTTTTTGGCAATGGTTTCGTTTCAGCAGTGCGAGGCAAACACCTGACCTTCCAAACCTCAGGAACTATCACCTATCTCAAAAAAGTTAATGGACGGGATCTACGAGAGGGAGATTTTGTCAAAAAGGGTGAATTACTAGCAAAATTAGATGACCGCAGACTGCGAGCAGAGCTGGCACAAGCTCAAGCCCAAACTGCTGAAGCTCAGACCCAACGGGTAACAGCACAAGCAAATTTGTCTCAATCTCAAGCAAATGTAGAACAAACCAAAGCACAAGTAATCAGCGCCCAAGCCCAGTTTGAAGCAGCAAAAAATGATTTTGATTTAGCGATATCTGAATTCAAACGCCGTCTAGAACTTTTCGATGCCGGTGTAATCTCAGAGAGTGATGTTGATGTCTACAGAAATAGAGCCGAGGATGCTCAATCCCAAGTCAGAGCAGCACAAGCTCAAGTTAATGCTGCCTTGAGCAATGTCAAAGCTGCTGAAAGTCAGTTAGCATCTGCCCAGTCACAATTAACTGCTACTCAAGCCCAGATTGCTTCAGCCAAGGCTGGGCAAACTCGCTCTACCATTAGTTTAGAAGATACGGAGATTGTAGCACCCTTTGATGGAATTGTAGCCCACCTTAATATCCGAGAGGGAGACTTCTGGACAACCCAAATTTTAAACAGTGTAAACACTAGTAATTATCAGACTGTAGTCGATTCAGTGCCTATCATTGTCAATGACCCTAGCGCTTATGAAGTTCTTGTAGAACTACCCACCTTTTATGGCCCATTGGTGCAACCCGGTCAATCAGCTTATGTGGTGTTAGATCAAGACATGAGTACTGCCTCTAGTAGAGGCATGACCCAACAGGAATTGTTTCGCCTTGCTAAAGCCCGAGGCACAATTTTTTCAGTCAGTCCTTCGGTTAACCCTGGTGAGCGTTCTGTAAACGTGACCATCCGCCTGTACCAAGGAAGTAAGAATTTACTGGATGGGGAGCGAGTTTCTCTTTGGATCGCTGTAGAAGAAAACCCCACAGCCCTAAGTGTTCCTAGTAATGCAATTGTCTACCGAGACCAGAAACCCTATGTATTTGTTGTAAATCAACAAGAAAACGTCGTTCAACTGCGTCCGGTAACAGAGGGTATTAAGGGGATTTCTATGCAAGAAATTAAAAGTGGTGTTGAACCTGGCGATTTAGTTGTCACAGAAGGACTCAATCGCTTAGTTGATGGCACACCAGTTGAAGTTATTAACTAGTAAGGAATAATTTGGGCAGTTGGTAATTGGTAAGCATTCAGCGGTCAGCGGTCAGCTATCATGCAGACGTAACTCAGATTAAACAAATGGTTACCTGTTTTATTCAAAAGCACCGATTGCGCGTAGCCCATAAGCTGAATGCTAATAGCTAATAGCTAATAGCTATTAACTGAATGCTGAATGCTGAATGCTGAATGCTGAATGCTTACGGTAATTGCTAAGATGACGTTTTCCTTTGGTAGGTAATTGATGAGTAGTAAGCTGGTTTCCTCCAACTCTAAACCTGAGGTTTTACAGGATAAATTAGATCATAATGGGCATAATGGGCATAATGGGCATGATGTGCCTGATGTTAACCGAGCCTCAGGTTTAGCTAAATTCTTTTTCCTGAAAACAGTATTTGGTATTCTCTTGATCGTTTTGCTAACCTTGGGTGGATTGATGGGTTATCAGTCGATGGTCAAAGAAGCCGATCCAGATGTGGAAATTCCCATGGCGATAGTGACTACTACTTGGCCAGGGGCTGACCCAGAAACCATAGAAACTCAAGTTACCGATAAAATAGAAAAAGAACTCAAATCCCTCAAGGGATTGAAGAAAGTTGAGAGTGCTTCTTTCAACGGTTTCTCCCAGATATTAGTTGAATTTCAAGCTAATGCCAATGTTCAGGAGTCGATGGCACTGCTGCGGCAAAAAGTGGATGATGCTGAACCGGAGATTAATTCAGAGGCTGAGCAACCCAATATAGAGCAAATCTCTGCCCAAGATGTCCCAATTTTCTCGATTGCTTTATATGGTAATCTCGATCCGGCAGTGTTCAGTCGGGCGGCGGAAGATATTCAAGAAAGACTCGAAAAAGTCTCGGGTGTACGGGAGGTTAATGTAGCAGGACAACGGAAAGAAGTTATCAATGTCCAACTTATCCCCAGCCGCATGATTACTTTGGGGATTTCCCCAACAACAGTAAGTGACCGCCTCAGAGTTGCTAACCAGGATATGCCCTGGGACCAGATTGAAAATGAACAGATTGGGGCTCAGGTACGATTGTACGGTAGGTTTCGTACCTTGGAAGATTTACGTAGCTTGCCTATCACTCGTTTGGGTGGTGCTGATGGTAGGGTAGTGCGCCTCGATGAAGTTGCCTTAGTACGTCGGGATTTGGAAAGGGAAAAGACTCGTGCCTTCATTAGTTGGCAGGGTTCTGAGTTTGAACCCACCGTCAGCATGGATGTAGTGAAAGTACCAGGGTCTGACTCAATTAAGGTCATCGAAAAAACCTTAGAAGAACTGGAGTCTCTCAAGCAAGACCTCAATGTCTGGCCTTTTGGGATGGATTATCGGATTACCTACAGGCAGGACGAACAGATTCACGATGAGCAGAATAACCTGATCAGTAATGTGATTCAGGCAGTTATTGGTGTTTTTATCATCTTGTTCATTGCCCTGACCTGGCGAGAAGCCATAATTGCAGGGTTATCGATTCCTTTAACCTTTCTCGGAGCTATATTTCTGCTCTGGCTTAGTGGGTACACCCTTAACAATATGATCTTATATGGGATGGTCATAGCACTAGGATTGCTGGTGGATGTATTCATCTTAATGATGGAGGGGATGCATGATGCACTGTTTGTGGAGGGGTTAACCTTTAATCAGGCAGCCCTTAAGACTGTGAAAACCTATGCAGCACCAGCGTTTTCCGGTCAGCTCACAACCATTCTAGCTATGGCACCCCTGCTGGTAATTAGTGGCACGATGGGCAAGTTTGTACGGTTGATGCCCATCACAGCAATTATCTGTCTGTTGCTCAGTTATGCGATCGCTTTATTAATCGATATACCCTTGTCTCGCTTTGTGTTAGGTAATGTCAAAGGCGGGATGCAAAAAACCCGCATTGATAAACTAACCGAATCCGCCTCTGAATGGTTTAAAAACTGGAGTCTCAAGTTTACAGTACGTAACCGAGCAATAGCTGGTGCTTGGATTGTCGGAACTGTAGTTATTTTTATTACCTCTTTGGTTGCGGTTGCGCAATTACCAGGAACGCTTTTTCCTGATGCTGACACCCGCCCCATCAGTATCAATGTGGAATTACCCCCCACAGCCACCTTGGCAAAGTCTCAACAAGTGGCAGATGATTTAGGAGAAATTTTGCGTTCCAAGGATTATTTTGAAAGTGTCACCAAATTAGTTGGTCAAAAAAGTGCTTTAGTGGCAGAGAGTGGTCTTAAGCCGACACAGGATAACTATTTACTAGGTTTCTCAGCACTATTTACCAAAAAAAACGAGCGCGACCAGTTCTCCTATGACTATATAGATGACTTGCGAACAGAACTGAATCAGGCCATCCGTAATTATCCTGGAGCATCCCTAGTCATCAATGTTCCTGGTACTGGTGAAGGCGGAGACCCGATTGCCATTGAGCTAAAAGGCAATGACATGAACACACTGCGGCAGATTTCCGGTGAAGTCCAATTAGCACTGCGCCAGATTGATGGGACTGAAGATGTCCGTGATGGCTTGGGAGACTTGCGCAACGATATCAAACTTCGACCCAAACGGGAAGCTATGGATTTTTATGGCATCAGTGAAAATGACCTAGCCCTGCAGGGACGCTACATTATGACCGATAACGAGATTACAGACTCTGCCATTAGAGCAGGAAAAGACGACTTAGAAATTCGCCTGAGTACTGCGTGGCCCTCCCGCAATGGCGCTGTAGGTGGTCCCACTCGTCGTGATGAGTTGAGAATGATTCAACTGTTTTCATCAGACCACGGAGCAATATCGGGAGAGGCGATATTGGATATTGAGCAGAGCATGGCTCCCCTATCGATTACCCATACAGATACCGAACGCACAGTTACTGTTTATTCTAAAGCTAAAGGTCGCACTCCTGGAGAGATTTTGGCAGAGTTACAGCCAAAATTAGAGCAAATGAAGAAAACATGGTCTCCAGGTTATGATTACAAATTTGGCGGACAGGCTGAAACTCAAAGTGAGACCTTTGGTTCCGCAGTTAACATGTCCTATGTATCACTTTTCTTAGTTTTTTCGGTACTGGTGCTGCAATTTGGCTCTTTCAGCCAGCCTTTCATTATTATGCTCTCTATCCCCTTTGCTTTGATTGGCACTTTTAGTGGTTTCTCTTTGCTCGGGATACCCCTTTCGTTTCCTAGCATGATTGGGATTATTTCTCTAGTGGGGATTGTAGTTAATGATTCCATCGTGATCGTAGAAACCATGAACAAGCATCGTTCAAGTGGAATGAAAGTGCGACAAGCTGCAGCTCATGGTGCTTCTGACCGACTGCGCCCGGTACTCACCACCAGTATTACCACCATGGTTGGTTTGATTCCTTTAGCACTAAGTGATCCCATTTGGTTTCCGTTGTGTATGGCAATTATCTTCGGTTTATGTGCCTCAACCTTGAGTGCTTTGCTGGTGATTCCTTGTTTATATTTACAGTTGACGCCAGCTAATACTAATTCTTAAAAGATAGGCAAGAGGCAAGAGGCAAACGTTGGTTTTACTGTCAGTTATCAGCTATCAGCTATCAGCTATCAGTTAAAGGCTCTCAACTATCAGCTAAAGACTGACGGCTGACCGCTGACCGCTGACCGCTGAATGCTTAGAGAATTATTAATTCTTATTCTTCAAACTTGATCTGGATTCACTCCCATTGCTCGTAAGCGAGCAGCCAGTTTTTCAGCCCTTTCTTGAGCGATCGCCGCTTGTTCTTGAGCGATCGCCGCTTGTTCTTGAGCGATCGCCGCATTTTCTTCAGGAGTAGGTAGCACAATTCCCTCCAAAGTAGCCCAACGCAGCCAAGTGGCCTCCACATCCTTGTAAAAGCCTGACCAACGCACTAAGGCTAACCCTAATATTTCGCTAACTAGTCGCTCCTGTTCATCTTCACTTAAAGGTTGATAGACTCCATTGTCTAAGCTAAATCCGGCAAAATCCTTTGGATTAAACGGGTCGTACCAAAAATACTCTGGTACTCTAACTTGGTCTTGATAAACTAGCTTTTTGGTAGTTTTATCGGTCTTGGCTGTACTGTCAGAAATTAATTCAATGATCACATCAGGTGCTTTACCTTCTTCCCAAACTACCCAACTAAGTCGTTCGCCTTTGGGAACTCCAAGCACTACAAAGACATCTGGACCTCGGAAGTCTTGATTTTTAAGTTGTGCTTCACTGAAATGAAGAAACATATTACCGCCCACATAGCCATCTTCCCGCTGGGCTAACCACGGCAATAACGGATCAATCAGCAATTGCATCTGGAGTTTATGTCGTTCAGTTTCCATCGGAATACCGTCATCACAGGGAAGGTCATACTGAGTTGGCAGTAAAGGAGTATCAGGTACAACAGCAGAGGTCATGGTTTTAGACATAGCGATCGCATTACCTACTCAAATTTAACGCCCATAGCTACGGTATCGTTGAAATTTGGGAAAAAACCCAGCGCTTGGATCTATCTTTTTGGCTAAAAATCTGGTACGGAAGTTCAAAATTAAATTATTGTTTATAGCGTTTCTGATAGTAACCAGGTACACAGGATTTTTTACCTCTTCCCCATTCCCTACTCCCTACTCCCTATTCCCTATTCCCTATTCCCTATTCCCTATTCCCTGTTCCCTGGGAACATCTCTAGCTTCTGGCAAAATTAACATCGCATCACCAAAGGAATAAAAGCGATAACCCTGAGCGATCGCATCCTGGTACAAGGTCAGTAACCGCTCCCTACCTACCATGGCGCTAACTAACATTAATAAACTCGACCGAGGTAAGTGGAAATTGGTAATCAATCCCTCCACTACCTGCCACTGATAACCTGGGTAGATAAATAAGTTAGTCTTACCACAATAGGGTTGTAATTCCCCATCCACAACGGCTCCCTCTAGAGCACGGACTACCGTTGTGCCTACGGCAATAACTCTGCCTCCGGTTGCTCTAGTTTCCTGAATTTGCTCCACAGTTGATTGGGGGACTTCTAACCACTCTCCGTGCATGTCGTGTTCGGTAATATCCTCCACTTCTACAGGTCGAAATGTACCAACTCCCACGTGCAGGGTGATATACCCTAGCCGAATTCCCCGTTGGCGGCAGTTTTCCAATAGCTCATTGGTGAAATGGAGTCCAGCGGTGGGAGCCGCAACAGCACCATTCTTTTGAGCATAAATGGTTTGATACTGGTCTGGGGTAGCTTGAGAGTCTTGGATATAGGGGGGTAGAGGAACCTGGCCATACAACTCCAACAGGGTTTCCCAGGATACTCCCTCTGGGAAATCAAACTGCAATATCCGCCCACTGGTTGCTTCATCTGTTGCCAGAACAGTTGCTTTAAGAGGAGGTAGGGGGGTAGTTAGTTGTTTTGAGACGCTACTATCGTTGAGCCCAACTTGGGATGAGGGGGTAAACCAAATCTCTGCTCCTGGCTTAAGACGCCTACCTGGTTTCACTAAAGCTAGCCAACTCTGGTGTTGTCCCTGATGTTCTCGCTCTTCTAACAACAATATCTCCACAGGCGCACCAGTGGATTTACGCCCATAGAGTCGAGCGGGGATAACCCTGGTGTTATTGAGGATCAATAGGTCACCCGGTTGCAGTAGCTGAGGTAATTCCCTAAAGATGTGGTGGCTATGGTGAGTTGGTGAATCTACCACCAGCAGTTTTGAACCATCCCTCTCGCTCAAGGGTGTTTGGGCAATTTGCTCTTGGGGTAGTTCATAGTCATAGCTTGAGACTAATTGGTCGATTTGGTGCTTGGATGTCTGTTTGTCAATCCCTGTCATGCTGTTATTCCTACATTGGGGAATATCCCCTATCTAAGATCGGGGGAGTATCCCCTACCAGTTAGCAATCCTGGCTTGCGAAAATAAAGATATCGGATATGATATCAAGCCTCAGTTGGTTACTAACTAACTCCTCTCTATGGATTACCTTTACTTTTTAGCTAATGCCAGTCTAACTCTGCGAGTCGTTGAGTATCTAAAAGACTCGCCCCAGCTACCTATCAAATTTGCCACGGTGATTCATCGGATTGATGGCTGGGTGGTTAAGGTCAAGATGGACACACCCTTGACCGCTCAACAACATGGAGACTTTCGGGCTTATATGAACGAGTTGGGGATTCCCTACAGCCCTGACATTCGTGTGCAAATGGCTCTGTGGAGTCTGGAAACCGGACAGTCACCGGTAGAGGTCATGCGTCGTTACCAAGTTGCTGTGGTTTCTCATGGTAGTCCAAACCAGAGCGACATAGAAGCTTTTTGCGAACAATTTACCATGGGTTTGGGATATTGTCCAGAAACCTTGGCTTGAGCAACGCTCAATTAATGTAGGGTGGGCAGTGGATCAGACAGATCCAGTTCATGTAGGGTGGGCAGTGGATCAGACAGATAATGAAGCTGACAAAGCACCTTGCTAGGCACTGCCCACCGTAGGATTAATCACAACTGGAGGAAGTTCATGTAGGGTGGCCAGTGGATCAGACAGATAATGAAGCTGACAAAGCACCTTGCTAGGCACTGCCCACCGTAGGATTAATCACTGGAGGAAGTTCATGTAGGGTGGGCAGTGGATCAGACAGATCCAGAAACTGACCAAGCACCTTGCTAGGCACTGCCCACCGTAGGATTAATCACAACGGTGCCAGATCTCAGTAATACCTAGAATTTTGATAAAATCGGTTATGATTCAGCACGGTAATGTAACCGAAGTCTATGCCCTTGCCAGCAAATCTAGTCACCCTAACTACGACGGAAAATCAACAGACTTTAAGCATAAATCCCCCAACCTCTGGTCTATCTTTGCAGGGAGTTATCAGCATACCAGGGGATAAATCGATTTCCCATCGAGCCTTAATGTTGGGAGCGATAGCCTCAGGAAAAACTACCATTAAAGGGTTACTGTTGGGAGAAGACCCCCAAAGCACTGCTAGCTGCTTTCGTGCTTTGGGCGCAGATATCTCGGAACTTAATACTGAACAAGTGATTGTTAAGGGTATAGGACTAGGGAAACTGCAAGAACCCGTTGATGTCTTAAATGCAGGTAACTCGGGTACTACCCTACGACTGATTCTGGGACTACTCGCCTCTGCTGCTGACCGATTTTTTACTGTAACCGGTGACAAGTCTTTGCGATCGCGTCCGATGTCCCGTGTGGTGAAACCCCTACAACAAATGGGAGCAAGCATCTGGGGGCGTGAAGGTGCAACGCTCGCTCCCCTGGCCATTAAAGGCTCGGTTCTTAAACCAATTCACTACCACTCTCCCATCGCCTCAGCTCAAGTAAAATCCTGTATTCTCCTCGCTGGTTTAATGACCGAAGGACAAACAACTGTCACTGAACCAGCCCTCTCCCGTGACCACAGCGAACGGATGCTCAAAGCCTTTGGAGCTCAGATTATTACTGACCCAAAAACCAATAGTGTTACGGTGACAGGACCGGCTCAGTTGCAAGGGCAAGCCGTAATTGTTCCTGGTGATATTAGCTCAGCTGCCTTTTGGTTAGTAGCCGGAGCGATTGTACCCGGTTCAGAACTGATTGTGGAAAATGTCGGTGTTAACCCTACCCGTACAGGTATTTTAGAAGCCCTATCCATGATGGGGGCTGATATTGAGCTGTTAAATCAGCGAGTAGTGGCTGGAGAGCCGGTGGCAGATTTGCGGGTACGTCACGGTAACCTCAAAGGATGCACTATTGCGGGTGACTTGATTCCCCGCCTGATTGATGAAGTACCAATTCTAGCAGTAGCAGCAGTCTTTGCCCAAGGAACTACTATCATTCGGGATGCAGCAGAACTGCGAGTTAAGGAAAGCGATCGCTTAGCGGTGATGGCATCCCAGTTGAACCAGATGGGAGCTAAGGTCACTGAATTGCCCGATGGTCTAGAGATTATTGGTGGTACTCCCTTAACCGGTACAGACGTGGATAGTCATACTGACCACCGTATTGCCATGAGTTTAGCGATCGCAGCCCTCAATTCCCAAGGTACAACTACCATTCACGGTGCTGAAGCGGCTGCCATCTCCTATCCAAACTTTACTACCACCTTGCAAGAGGTCATTAAGGCTTGTTGACCGCTGAGCGCTCAAAATAAATAAAGTAATGGGTAAAAGTTTCTAACATTACCCTTTACCCATTACTCGTTACCCTCTAACCCCAATTTTCCCCGATCAGCAAGTAGCCCAACTGATGAAGGCTATCACTTTATGTCAGGGATTGGAGAACTTAACAAAGCTAGTTTACGCAGCTGCTTGGCTTTGGATAGGAACAACCTTTCGTAGGCTTTAATATCCTTATCCTGAGCAAATTCCTGATAGTAGCGCTCTTTGCTGGCTAGTTTCATTTTTTGCAGTTCATCACCATCATTTAGCAGTATCTCCAGCTTCTCGTCCAATTCCGATTCATTTTTGAAATAGTGAGCACCAGGTCCTGCAACCCAACGATTGAAGCGATTATTGTTTGCCAGAACCGGTTGACCAGCGCTGAGGGCTTCTACTAAAGAAGGATTAGTGCCACCAACTTGATGTCCATGAATATAGAGTCGTGCGTGGAATCTCAAGGCATTAACCACTGACTTATTATAGATAGCACCAGGAAAGATCACCTCATCACTGGCTGCTTCTAAAACTTGTTTGTGATAGGGTATCTGATCAGGTAAATAGCGACCAAGCACCACCAATTTAAGACCCCGATGTCGCCTGGAAAAGCCAGAAACAATCTCTAGAATCGAGTTTTCTGGTTCAGGTCTGGCAATCACCAAAGCATACTCCTTCGGAACCAGATTATAGGGGGTTAAAAGTTGTGAGTCGGCATCAACAACTTTCTCGGTTCCATAAGGAATCATCGTGATTTTATCAGAAGCTACTTTTCGGGTCAATAAATGACTCTTGATTCCTGGATGATCAGCAATTAAACTGTTAGCTAACCAACACCCAGCCCATTCATTGAGATATAACCAAATTTTTTCAGGAAGCCTCCATTTACTGCGTTTCCATTCCAGACCATCCATATTCATAAAATTGGTAATCCCTTTGAGGCGATACCAAATACTGAAGATGGCTGTGTTATAGCCAAGGGTAAGCACGATACCCTTTTGTTTGACCGCATGTAATGTAGATTTCCAGTCAAAAATAATCGATCCCAGTGCGTTGCCATAGGGAACCGGTATATGAACCAGACGAATACCATGCCAGTATTCTTCAAACATCTGATTTTTGTGCTCTTCCTGACAATATACTGTGACTTCCCATCCCTGAGATACAAGATATTTTGACAGCCGTTCCGCGAAAGTTTCAAATCCACCATATTGGGCGGGAATGCCACGGATACCAAGAATTGATAGTTTCAACATTTTAGATGCCCGAGTCTAACAGTATACAAAGGAAAAAACTTGCCTTCCCAATTCACGATTTACTTGGACTAAGTGAGCTAAATCACGAAAATGCACCGAACAGCCGATAACAAACGGCTATCAAAGCGATGCAGAGGTGCGACCCGTGGCGAATTTAATTCGACGACTGTAAGCGCACCTAAGCGGTCTTGGGGGAAACCCCCACTCGCTATTGCATCAAGACAGGTAGATAAACCCGATAATTTTTTTTGCCTACCTTGAGCTGCTTTATCAATCAAGTAGATTTCTAGGATAAGGCTAGGCCATGATTTGTCAAAACTCTGTTAGTTTGGCGCAGTTTGACAATGGACTATTACCTGCCATTACTGAGATAGTATTTATCAACAAACCCTTAAAACCATTAAGTATAATACGTTCCAGCGCGGTTGTTAATGTCAGACTTGATTTGATTGTAATACTGCTGGAACGCACTACCCGGAGCAGAGGGGATGTGACGCGCTTCACGCTGTGTCCCCTACAAATTTAGGATTTGTGTGATCAATAGTCTCTGAACTTTAGGCGGTCGTTGAAGCGGTTGTGCCAACTTGTCAAAACTGCCATAATCTGTTACCATTTCAGGATTTTTTAGGACGAATAACTTGACCATAGATGCAAGAATCACCATTAGTTTTCCAAACGGTTTAACGATGGCTTTGCTATTTAATCAGCCTTTCACACAGTATCTTAAAATCCCTGTCAAAATTCGATATTTTAACAAAAGTTAATGTTGTAAACAGCGGTCAATCAATTATAAATAAAAGGCTACATATTGTAGTATCTCCCATTCAATCAACTCAACGGTGATCGACGTGGCACTGAGCGAGTTCATGGAAAAACCTCCAACAATTAAATTGAGCTGAAGCAACATCTGATTAGTGATCAGACTTGAGTGATCAGACTTGGGTAACAGGTTAATCAGACTTTGTGAAAAAACTGTGAACTCATCTATCCGGTAGAGTAAACAATTAGCTATTTTAAGGTAATAAACTACCTAGTGACGTAGATTTGATGATAAAAGTTCCAGGATTTATAGGAGTTACTAAATTTAGTTGGTTTTGGCTCGCTAACCCACCAAATATGGGGGGTAATACTCAAAAAATATACTAAGTTTGGTGTAGCAACGGGGGCAATGGGTAAGTCCTGATTGATCAAAAAAATCTCAAAAAAAATCTCAAACAGCGCGCTGAGTTGGCTCACAGTAAATCGTTTTACCCTGTTTTAAGGCTAAGTATTGAAGAAATCCCAAAAAAAAGCTATACTGTATTAATTGAATAAGTAACGTTTGCTATATTAGTTTTGCTGTGAAATCTGAGCAATCATGGCTCCCGCAAGTAACCTAATCAGCAACTGGGAAATCAGGGATGTGTTAGAACCGAGTACTCGCCAACCCCAACAACTACCGAAACAATTACCGAAACAATTATTGATAAACGGCCAACAGCCCAAGCTTCAGCCGGTGGCATTTATGTTTCCAGGACAGGGAGCACAATATGTCAATATGGGGCTGGAACTAATCCATGAAATATCAACATTTCGTGATTTGATTGATCGATGCTCAGAACTCCTCAAACCCCATCTGGGTATTGACCTGCGCCATGTACTCTACCCAAAGCAGGAACAGACGAATCAGGCCACAGAGCAACTGAAACAGACTACTATTACCCAGCCAGCCCTGTTTGTGATCGAGTACGCCCTAGCTCAGTTATGGATGTCTTGGGGAGTCAGTCCCCAAGCGATGATCGGTCACAGTATCGGTGAATATGTGGCAGCCTGTGTAGCTGGGGTCTTCTCCTTAGAGGATGCATTATCTCTGGTTGCCCTTCGAGGGCAGATGATGCAACAACTGCCTGGTGGTTCAATGCTTGCTGTTCCTTTACCAGAACAAGAGCTGCAATCCCTGCTGGGTCAGGAACTATCCTTAGCAGTGATTAACGGGCCATCCCAATCAGTGATTTCTGGTCCTACTGATGCGATCGCATTATTACAAAACCAATTGGATCAACAAGGGCTAGAGTACCGCAGGCTACATACCTCCCATGCCTTTCATTCCAAGATGATGGAACCGATCTTGGACTCCTTCACCAACCAGGTAAAACAGGTTAGTCTCAATCCCCCACAAATTCCCTACCTATCTAATGTTACTGGCACTTGGATTACAGCCGAGCAAGCAGTCAATCCAGGCTATTGGGCTCAGCATCTGCGGCAAACTGTGCGATTTTCTCAAGGTGTGCAACAGCTGTTGAAACAACCAGAGACGATCCTGCTAGAAGTAGGGCCTGGGCGAACCTTGAGCACATTAACTAAACGACACTCTCAGAAAGCGGTTGAGCAGCTGGTGCTAACGTCGGTACGTCATCCACGACAGGAGCAATCGGATCTAAGCTTCTTGCTCACTACCGTAGAACAGCTCAGGGAAGCAGGGGTATCAGTGGATTGGGATGGATGCTATGGTCAGACACCTGACCAGCAAGACATCCCAAGGCACAAAGGCCAAGAAGAGGATGCCCAAAAAGACAACAGTACTCTGGTAGCACCTGACCAACCTCAGCCAGACTCATCCAACACCTTTGTTGCTCCCCGAGATGACTTAGAACGTCAATTGACCAAAATTTGGGAAAACGTCTTAGGAATCAAATCTATCAGTGTTACAGATAACTTCTATGACCTAGGAGGAGACTCTCTCCTAGCCGTGCGCCTGTTTGCTGAGATTGAGAAGGTTTTCCAGAAAAAACTGCCTTTAGCTTCTCTGCTGATGGCTCCCACTGTAGCCCAATTAGTCAACCAGCTGCGCCAAGACCAAGGTGCTGCTCCTTGGTCGTCAGTAGTACCAATTCAGCCCAATGGTTCCAAACCCCCTCTATTTTGTATTCATGGAGCCGGTGGTAACATTCTCAGCTTTCGGGATTTGGCACGTTGTTTGGGTTCGGAGCAACCGTTTTATGGACTACAATCATTGGGTCTCGATGGCAAACAGACTCCCCTGACCACAGTTGAAGATATGGCTCGCTGCTACCTCAACGAAATACGTACTATTCAGCCCAAGGGTCCCTATTTTCTGTCAGGATACTGCTTTGGAGGTAAAATTGCTCTGGAGATTGCTCAGCTGCTCCGCTTAGACGGTGAGACAGTGGCTCTGCTAGCTCTGCTTGAACCTAGCCCTGTTGAATTCTCCACAAGTG
>NZ_JAAHIE010001159.1:0-1566 GCF_010671945.1 Moorena sp. SIO4E2 | reverse complement strand
GCCAATGTTCCCTATTTCATCACTAAGGCTAAGAATGATACCTTCTCTGACTGTCCATTTGCCATGACTAGTAGACAACGGATGCTTAAAGGGACGCTGGTATGGGTGAAACTTGAACTGATAGTTCATGATTGATTAATTGCTAATTGCTATTCCCGATTCCCGATTCCCGATTCCCGATTCCCGATTCCCGATTCCCGATTCCCGATTCAACACTTTTGGCTTTAGTCAATACCAATACTCCTAAGGTTCCGCCAACAATCGGGTAGTGAGTTGCACGAAAGCCTACTTGCTCTGCTAAAGATTCTTGCTCCGGACCACGGGGGAATCGCTGTATACTCGGCCAGATATAGGCATACTCTTCCTCAAGTCCTTGGTGACGGGCTAGGGGAACAACAATCGTTTCCATATACCACTGTTCAAACTGCCGAAACAGTGGCTGAGACGGTAAGTGAAAGTCAAGAATTGCTGCTTTAGCGCCTGGTTTAAGAATACGGTAAATCTCCTTTAGGCTCTTGGGGATATCTACGACATTACGTAATCCATATCCCATCGTTGCTCCGTCAAAGGTATTGTCAGCAAATGGTAAATCTAAAACGTCCGCCTCTACCCAGTCAATCTGTACTTCAGAGGATTTTTGTTTTGCGATCGCTAACATCTGGGGCGCAAAATCTACTCCATACACCTTTCCTTGAGTGCCTACTTTCTCCGCTAATAGTCGAGTCAGGTCTCCACTGCCACAACAAAGGTCAACACAGGTATCTCCTGGCTTAGGCTCAGCCCATTTAACCGTCATCAGCTTCCAAATGCGATGCTGACCCCAACTGATCCAGTCATTAAGCTGGTCATAGTTAGAAGAGATGTTATCAAAAATTCCCTGAATCTCGTGGGATTGGTCTGACATGATTCATTCAATGAAGGTTAATTAATAAGGTTAATTAAGGTTAATTACGAAACCGACACCCAACAAGAGTCCACTCCAAAAATGTAGCGCTACGGCAATAAACTTACAATTACTCACCTTTTGCGGTTGGTTGTGATGAGCGTTCACATGGCGGCAAAGCTTGATAGCAAAGGGCAATCCCACCAAACTGAGTAATGTCCATATTGGGAATAGCCCCATGAGCACAAACCCAGCATTAGCAGCAAATAGGCTACCACAAAACCAAGGCAACAGTTGAGCACCCCT
Source organism: Moorena sp. SIO4E2 (assembly GCF_010671945.1). NCBI lineage: Bacteria > Bacillati > Cyanobacteriota > Cyanophyceae > Coleofasciculales > Coleofasciculaceae > Moorena > Moorena sp. SIO4E2. Next base: position 377 of record NZ_JAAHIE010001159.1, on the reverse strand, counting down.
TTTGGTGCCAAGGCGAACAATAGGCGATCGCTTCCCAGCTGCTATATCATCCTCTACTTGGTGAAAATGGGAGCAAAATAGAATTAACATAGTCGCCAGACCAACAATTATCGATGCCGCCAGGTTAGTCACAGACCAACTCTGGGTTTGACTGTAGTAGGCAGCTGACATACCTAAAGGACCAAAGCTCAAAAAGACCAGAATCTCTCCTAGACCTTGGTAGCCCAGGCGGAAGGGAGGTCCTTGGTACATATAGCCAAGGCTGCAGCATAGGAGTACTAACGCCATCACTGTTAAGTCTTGCTGCCACCAGCAGATCAGTAGCATGCCAAGGATACCCAGTCCTAAACACAGGTTCCCTAGCCAAAAAATTAACG